>NZ_JAYWYX010000015.1:0-87860 GCF_048147925.1 Acinetobacter sp. 226
ATGGCGCAGCGGACGGGGCTCGAACCCGCGACCCCCGGCGTGACAGGCCGGTATTCTAACCAACTGAACTACCGCTGCATCGTAAGAATCTGGTGGGCGCTGACGGGATCGAACCGCCGACATTCTGCTTGTAAGGCAGACGCTCTACCAACTGAGCTAAGCGCCCTGATAAAGATTGTCAATCTTTAGTTTATTAAATTCAGGCTCAGGGACCTCAATTTAATTTCTCTTGAAATGGCGCAGCGGACGGGGCTCGAACCCGCGACCCCCGGCGTGACAGGCCGGTATTCTAACCAACTGAACTACCGCTGCATCGCAAAAGAATCTGGTGGGCGCTGACGGGATCGAACCGCCGACATTCTGCTTGTAAGGCAGACGCTCTACCAACTGAGCTAAGCGCCCTCAAAAGGTCTATCGTATAAATGGCGCAGCGGACGGGACTCGAACCCGCGACCCCCGGCGTGACAGGCCGGTATTCTAACCAACTGAACTACCGCTGCACTTACACAATGTCTCTAATGTGGCAAACGAAAATCAAGATCTTAAAGTGGCGCAGCGGACGGGGCTCGAACCCGCGACCCCCGGCGTGACAGGCCGGTATTCTAACCAACTGAACTACCGCTGCAACTATAAGGTCTCAACGTGAAAGAGCTTGGTGGGCGCTGACGGGATCGAACCGCCGACATTCTGCTTGTAAGGCAGACGCTCTACCAACTGAGCTAAGCGCCCTTTCTAAACGTCTATCATCGTTTGATGGGTGCATTATAGAGAATCTGCACAGCCTGTCAAACGCTTTTCGGAATGTTTTCCACTTTTTAGGTGTGAGTGATTAAAAAATAGGTTGTTTGTTAAAAAAAACAACACTTTTTGTTTATTTTTTAAGTCTCTACCGAAATTTTTTAATTTTCAAAATGAAAGTTGAAGCAAAATTTTGTGTCTTACCTTGCGAAGTTTCAGTCTTAGTGATGCCATGTGCTGCAATTCTGATTAAGGATTATACAAAGCTTTAAAATACTCGACGTTGTGTTCATGTAATCTTTCAGCTGTCATTTATTTTTATTCAGAACATGACAGAAAACCTAATCTGCAACTCATGATTTAATCCGTTTCATGCGAGGAAAATACCATCTGGGTCAGATTGATGAATTTCTTCTGCTGTCTCAAACAAGCAGATTCAACCCATAAAAATAAAATCATTTTCACATGATCTTAAAATCTACATTTTATTCGCTCTTGGAAAAATCCAGCAAATTTAGATCCAATGGCTGCTCTGAAATATAAACCAGTGCATCCTCACTGATCAGGTCAAATAGTTCAGCGATCTCTGGATTACGCATGCGGATACAGCCATGAGACAATGGCTCCCCCATCTTTTCAGTTTCTGGAGTGCCATGAATATAGATATATCGTTGATAGGTATCACAGCCCGGGCCTTGATTAAAACCAGCTTCAAGGCCACTCAGCCATAAAATGCGTGTCAGAATCCAGTCCCGCTGCGGGAATTCTGCCGCCAATTCGGCATTATAAATTTCACCTGTCGCCTGACGTGCAACAAATACACTATTTAAGGGAGCATCCTGACCAAATTTTTCGGCGACCTTGTGCCAGCCACGAGGAGTCTGGCCACTGTTTTCAGTTTCGCCAATACCATTTTTACCCGTAGAGATCAGATATTGCCTGTCTAGACGTGGCAGATACAGTTTTTGTTGAGCAAGGTCAATCAGGATGTCGGCTTGATCGAGCTGTAAGGTATTCATGACTTGTTATTCTCTGACTCTACTTTCTTTAATTCTGCTTTGTTTGACTTTTCTGGATTTAACTGGCTCTCTGCAGACTGCGCTGCCGGCATATCTGTCTTTTCTAGGTCGACTAGATTTTGCTGAATGATGACCGGATTGGGTTCAGGGCGTCGCCATAGCCAGATCGCGACAATGAGCATGGTAATATCAGTAAATGCTTTGACTGCCAACGGCGCCGTGGTAAACAGCATGATAATTCCACTGATCAGCATCATAATACTGGCTAACCATTTGGCCTTACGCGGCACAGTACCGTGGGCACGCCAATCTCTTAAGGTCGGGCCATATTTAGGATGATTCAATAACCAGGCATCCATTTGTGGCCAGCCTTTGGATGAGGCCCAGGCGGCCAGAATCAAAAAGACCGTTGTTGGCATACCCGGCAGGATTGCACCGATAAAGCCCA
Organism: Acinetobacter sp. 226; assembly: GCF_048147925.1. NCBI lineage: Bacteria > Pseudomonadati > Pseudomonadota > Gammaproteobacteria > Moraxellales > Moraxellaceae > Acinetobacter > Acinetobacter sp. 226. The sequence continues at coordinate 2,206 of NZ_JAYWYX010000015.1, forward strand.
GGATCACAAACAGCACCACCAGACTTCGCCAAAACAACACTTTCATACATCAACCCTAACCGCAGAATTCAGGTAGTATAAAGCGTTTTCCGATACTGTCCGTTGTATTTCTGCACTTTTCACAGGTTGTACTATGCCCTTTTCCAGTTTAAACCAAAATCTTGTAGAAGTATGGCAACGTTATCAACATCCTCTGGTGCGTCAGTTGGCATTCGCTGTCGGCAGTCCGAATATCTTGTCCGGTATTCCGGATAAACTTGAGCTTATGCATCACTTTGAACTGCATGACAGCCAGACCTGGCAGCACTATCTCAGCCGTTACCATCCACGTTTAGAATTTCTTGATCAGCATCCAGAAGAATTAATCGAATTTGTGCAGCAACTGAAAAGTACACGTTTAGGGCTGCGCTTTGAAATGCTGATCTGGTTCTGGTTACTGGATGATGCCTATCATCCGTATCAGCTGCTTGCTCATAGTCTGCAAAAGATTGAAGGCGCAAAAACCCTGGGGGAGCTGGATTTTCTGTTATTAAATACTGATACAGGACAGATTGAACATTGGGAAGTGGCATTAAAATATTATCTGGCCGAAGCAGATTTTAGCCTGCCACATTGGTATGGCCTGAACCGTACCGATACTCTGATCAGAAAAATGAAACATTTCACACAAAAACAATTCCAGTTTGATGAGGCTTTGCAGTATTCCATTCAAAGACGATATTGCATCCTGAAAGGACAGTTATATCTACCTGCACATCGTGCTGACCAGCCGATTCCTGCGTGGATCAATACCGAACGTCGTCTGGGTTTATGGGGACAGTATATTCCTGCAGCCCGGCACGGTTTCTACCGTCTGCAACGACATGAATGGATTTATCCGCAAGCCCAGCCAAGTAGTTTGACTGCGCGCTGGTGGACGAATGGACTTTATAAAAAAGCCGACAGCAACGATTTTTATATGTACCGACAACCGGTGCTGATTCTGAACTCATCGCATAAGCCCCTATAAAGCATTACATTTATTAACCGAAGCACTATGAAAACCACATATTTTTTAGAGCGTATATTTTTTACTCTAAGTCCCACATCATAATAATTTTATTATTGATTATACGGAGATGATGATGAAAAAAATTCTTGCTGCTTCATTAATGATGGCTTTTGTATTGACTGGCTGTAACACCGTAAAAGGCATGGGCAAAGATGTGTCTAAAGCGGGGAATGCAGTAACCAACACTGCTGAAAAAACTTCTGATGAAATTCGTCAAAACTAGTTTTTTCCTGATCGTTCACAGAACCCTATCTTAGATAGGGTTTTTTTATCTCATTCATTCACATTCAAGCTCATATTCGCCTATCATAGGGCCGAGAAAATTATCGACTGTTGAAAACTGCATGAGCTCTTCCGCTACCCTCGATTTAAGTCTGCAACTATTACGCCAGCCTTCCGTTACCCCTATCGATCATGACTGCCAAAATATTATGGCTGAACGTCTAGAGAAGGTTGGTTTCAATATTGAATCCATGCGTTTTGAAGATGTAGATAACATCTGGGCACGCAAAGGTACAGAAGGCCCGGTATTCTGTTTTGCTGGCCATACCGATGTCGTTCCAACAGGGAATCTTGATGCCTGGAACTCAGATCCATTTTTACCTGAGATCCGTGATGGCAAGCTTTATGGTCGTGGCAGTGCCGACATGAAGACCGCTTTGGCAGCTATGGTGGTTGCAACAGAACGTTTTGTAGAAAAACATCCAGACCATAAAGGCTCGATTGCCTACCTGATCACTTCAGATGAAGAAGGTCCGTCGATTAATGGTACGGTGAAAGTGATTGAAACACTCGAAGCGCGTAATGAAAAAATCACCTGGTGTCTGGTTGGTGAGCCGTCTAGTACCAATACGTTGGGTGATATTGTCAAAAATGGCCGTCGTGGTTCGTTAAATGCCAATCTCACAGTCAAAGGCAAACAGGGTCATGTGGCCTATCCCCATCTGGCGGTAAATCCGATTCATACTGCCTCTAAAGCGATTGCCGAGTTATGTGACACAGTCTGGGATCATGGCAATGAATATTTCCCGGCAACCTCTTTCCAGATTTCCAATATCAATGCAGGTACAGGCGCAACCAATGTTGTTCCCGGTACCATGAACCTATTGTGCAACTGGCGCTATTCAACCGAAGTGACTGCCGAAGAACTCAAATCACGTACCTTGGAAATTCTGGATCGTCATGGTGTGGACTATGATGTTTCCTGGACTTTGTCGGGCTTGCCTTTCCTGACTCCTGTCGGCGAACTGGTGAATGCAGCTAAAAATGCTATTCTGAATGTAACAGGCACTGAAACCGAACTATCCACTTCAGGTGGTACTTCTGATGGCCGCTTTATTGCGCCTACCGGTGCACAAGTACTGGAGCTTGGCGTGTTAAATGCTACGATCCACCAGATCAATGAGCATGTCAATATTGCCGACCTAGAGCCACTGGCTGAAATTTATGAGCAGATCCTGGTCAACTTACTTGCGAATTAAATAAATAGATAACGTAATAAAAAAGGAACTCTATAGAGTTCCTTTTTTAGTTGTTGCTTTTAGTTACAGTCCAATTGCAGCCTGAATATGGGTCATATTTGGAATATGGAACAGCCGCTCATCCATGCGCACATATTGAAAGATGGCAGGATCATTTACCTGCTGATCGACATCGACTACTTCGGAAATACGAATCCGGATGGTGTTCGGCATTTCATTGCACATCAGGGCAAAGCGCTGATTGATTTCATCGCCCTCAATCACCAATGCCACCCCATTTTGACGTAACGGATCATTCACTGCATAGACCGGCAACTGTGCCTCATGCCATTCCACGGTCTTGACCTGGGTATTGCTATCCAGGGCTGACAGGACAATGTTTTGTGGCAACAGCATCGGTTCTTTACCATGACAGTCAATAATATAGGCATCAATAAATCCGGTCGATACCGTAATCAGATGCTGAAGTTCCTGCTGGCTAATCTGATCAGCCAGTTTGCCGCTTGAATTGGTCTGACTCATGTATTACCCCTGTTTTTCAGCAATCAGTTGTTGAATATTGGCCAGCAGTTCCGCTTCCTGGAACGGTTTACCCATATAGTGCGTTACGCCCAGGCTAAATGCACGTTCACGATGTTTCTCACCGGTACGTGAGGTAATCATGATAATCGGCAAGTCACGGTGAATATCATGGTGACGGACCAGATTGGTCACTTCAAAACCGTCCATGCGCGGCATTTCGATATCCAGCAACATTAGATCCGGTCTGACGTTTTCAAGCTGCTCGATCGCATCCACACCATCTTTGGCAGTGACAATATCATAGCCTTGACGTTCAAGCAGACGCGACGTTACCTTACGTACAGTCACCGAGTCATCGACAATCATTACCAGACGGCGTGCATTGGAATAACGTGATCCATCACGCTGATCATGCAGCTGTTTGACACGCTGTGTCGCCTGAATCTGACGGGCAATATTCTGTCCATCAAGAATCAGACAAACCTGACCATCACCCAGAATCGTAGCACCCGCCACTACACCGATAGTGGCAAACTGATGTCCAATCGGTTTCACTACAATTTGCGCTCGTGAACCGACCAGCTGATCGACCAGCAAGGCAATGGTTTGACCACTATTGCCTTTGATCAACAGCACCGGCAATGAATGTCCAACATTATTCAGACGTGGAATCGGCTGGTTACCCACAAATTCAGATAAATAACGCAGCTTATATTTTTCGCCATCGATCTTGAAATAGTCGTCGTTACTGTTGAAGTACGTTTCCAATGTGATCGGCGCAATACGCACAATTCGGTCAATCTGAGCCAGAGAAATCGCGTATTGCTGATCGCCTACTTTCACCATCAAGGCATCGCTGACTGCTACGGTAGTCGGTACACGAATGGTAAAGATAGTGCCTTGGCCCAGTTGTGAACTGACCGACACATGACCACCCAACAATTTGATTTCACTTTGTACTACGTCCAGACCGACTCCACGACCGGAAATCTGGGTCACTGCTTTCGCGGTACTGAATCCCGGATGGAAAATAAACTGTAACAGCTCTTCCGAATCCAGTGTCTGGTCTTCTTTGATCAGGCCTTGACTTAAGGCCTTCTCACGAATTTTCTCTGCATCAATCCCCTTACCATCATCACTAAAGGACACGATCACATCGGTTCCCTGACGGCTGATATTCAAGACAATCGAACCGACTTCCGGCTTGTTCAGTGCGATACGATCTGCAGTATCTTCCAGACCGTGATCAATTGCATTACGCAGCATATGCTCGAATGGGGTGACCAGACGCTCCAGAATATTCCGGTCCAGTTCACCTTCGGTATTTTGCACGATCAGTTCTGCAGGACGGTTCAAGGTGGTCGAGGTTTGACGCACGATACGCTGTAAACGCGGCAGCATCCGGTCAAACGGAACCAGACGGGTACGCATCAGGCTTTCCTGAATTTCGGCCTGAATACGGGATTGTTGTAATAACAGCCCTTCAGTTTCGCGAATTTTGTCGGCTAAGGTACTCTTGAAGTCGACCAAATCCGATGCAGATTCTGCCAGTGATTTAGACAGCTGGTTGAGCGACGAATACTGGTCCATTTCCAGCGGGTCAAAGTCAGCATAGCGCGAATTCTCTGAACCATGTTTGGCAATAATCTGTGATTCCAGCTCTCCTTCCATTCGACGCAACTGATCGGCAAGACGCTTGATCGCCAGTTCCATTTCGTTCAGTGTATTGCCAAGCTGGCCCAGATCCATCTCGATACGTGAACGGTTAATCGAGTTCTCACCAGACAGGTCAATCATCTTCTCGACCAGATCGGCAGAGATACGGATCATCTCGTTATTGGTATCGCTGGCTCCACTATCCGCCCATTCACCCATCATGTGTGGTGGTTCAGTACCATCGCCTTCAACAAAGCCAAAGTCGCTGACCACCAGATTGTCTGTTTTCGCCAGACGCTCAGGCAATTGTGCCGTGACATCCACAAAGGCGATCTTTTTCAGACTGCTGTGCAGCTGCTCAAAACCGCTATAGTCGCGCTGGAAAATCGCCTGTCTTAACCAGGTCAGGGTTTTCTGCAACAGACCATCATAGGCATTCGAGTTAAACTGATAGACGGCAAACTGCTCGAAAGACGTTTCCAGCTCATAGGCAACGCTGGCCACTTCTTCAACATCTACCATACGTGCGCCACCCTTGATACTGTGGGCAGCACGCTGTAATTGCAGCAATAAACTACGGTCACTACGCTGGTCAAACCATTGATTGAGCAGCTTCTCGGCATTTACCAGAATTTCTTCGGCTTCTTCGAGGAAAGATTCTTCTACAATGGATTTCAGTTCATCTTCTTCAGAACGTTCCACTGAACTATCATTAATTGCATCAGCAGAAGGTTGCGAAATTGCCGGTAATTCTTCAGTTTCAGCCAGATCAGCAACTGGTTGCTCCGTCGTTGCTGATTCTGCCAGTTGCGGTTCAGAAATTGCTGTAGCTTCAATCTCTTCCACTTCAATTGCAGCAGCTGCGCTTTCAACAGCAGTCCCAGCCTGTCCAGAAACTAGCGACTGAATATTCTGCAGAATTGAAATCGCTTCCGTTGCAGGATAGTCAATGCCTTCATCACGAATGGATTGAATCCGGTCCGAAACGTTGTCCTGTACCAGACGGATAACCTGGATTAAAGCAGGGGTCACGGCAATTTGCTGGCGGATTACACGTTCATAAATGCTTTCCAGTTCATGCGCAATCAAGCCGATATGTGAAGCTGAGATCATGTTTGCACCACCTTTTAAGGTATGCAAATGACGCATCAGGTTATTCAGCGAAGCTGTATCATCCTGCTTTTTGCTCCAGGTATTCAGGTCTTCATCAATGCCTGCAAGCAATTCATCCGCTTCTTCCAGGAAGATACTTAATAATTCTTCATCAAAATCACGGTTGGTTTCAGCACTTTGCTGCTGCTGACGATCCAAAGCAATACGCTGGCTCAAGCCTGCAAAATCGACACTGCCTGTTGCCACAGGTTCGGCTGCCTGGGTAACTTCTGTCGTTACCTGAACATGCTGAATTGCATGATCTTCAGCAGGTATTTCAAGATCCTGCTGCACAAATGCAGACAATTCACTGAGTATTTTTTGAATTTCTTCATTCAGAATGACACGCTGCCCTGCGGCCAGGGTATCAAACAAATGAATAAACTCTTGATGCGCCTGTGCAAACAGCTCATAGGCATAATTGCTCTTCAATAACACTGGCTTTTCAAGCAATGCATCATAAGCCGATTTCAGATCACTGGTAAATTCATGAATGCCCTGGGCTGCCCGGCTCTCTGTATGGGCCAGCAATTCTGCAGCCTGCTGACTGAGTGCCTGAATATATTCCGGATAATCAACCTGGGCGCGTTTATCAAATTCAAACTCGGCATCCAACAACAGATCAATATCCAGTTCAACCAGTTTGGACACCAGACCCTGGGTCTGAATGCTATTTTCAGTAACGGCAAAGCCATAATCATGCCAGACACGTTCAAAGGTCGCATAAACCGTATCCAGTTTTGCGATATTGCCCTGACGTAGCAGGTGCAGATAGTCACTCACGAACTCCGCATACTGAATCAGTAAAGCAGTTTCTTTTGAAGTAGAAGCAATTTCATCCTGTAGCAAAGTTTTGAACAGATGTTCCACCTTGGAGCTGGCTTCAAAAATCTGCTCAATCTGCGCCATGGATGAACTGCCGCGCAGGGTATGAATCGCACGGATCAGGGCATTATAATCTTGTGATTTTTCATCTTCAGTACGAAGGAAAGTCGCAATCGTATCCAGATGCTCTTCTGCTTCTTCAATAAAGATTGCCACTGTCTCTTCAATATCACTGCGAACAGGGATTTCTACTTGAGCTAGAGCTGGCTCAGCTGCACCTAACCCATTGTCTGCATTATCTGCAAATTCAAGACCTGTTATTTGACCTTCTGCAGTTAAATGATCTGCCAATATCAATAATTCCTGCAGTGCAGGTTCAGGTGTAATTTGTTGTTGTAATTGTTGCCCCAACAGCACCATTGGGCGCAGATCGAGATCAAGCGGCTGGACTTGTTTGAATTTCGGATATAAAGCATATTGATAGATATTCAATACTGCTTGAGCAAATTTCTGCACGGTCGGTGTCAGTGGAATTGAACCCGACAAAACCCGATTCAGGGTATCTTCCACTGCCCAGGCCATCTCTCCTGCCGATTTGGCACCGACCATACGGCCTGAACCTTTCAAGGTATGAAAATGGCGACGAATAGTCTTCAGATTTTCTTGATGATCTGGATGACTTAACCATTCTGGAAATAAAGCATTTAACTCAACGAAGATTTCTTCAATTTCTTCAACAAAAATTTCAAGAATTTCTGCATCTTGGTCAAGATAACTATCTTCAGGAAGCGTTGTCGTTTCAACTAAATTTTTTAATATTTCTTTCATAGCTCATGCTTCTTACGTTATGCCGCCAAGAAGGGCGCTCAAACTTAATTGTGACCGTCACGCGATACCTAACGTATGAAGTTAAGTACATCTTGTCGAGGCTTTATCTGTATTTCTTGAACGTGTCTCAACCGCAGTCAAGACACATTTCCCCCATCATTTCTGACTTTATTCAGGCAGTTTAAAGTCAGCTACAGATTCACGTAATGCATCGGCCATGTTTGCCAGTTCAGATACCGAACGCGCTGTATCGAAAGTCGCACTGGTGGTTTGCGAGGTAATTTCCTGTACGACATTCATCGTGGTCGCAATATGACCCGCAGAAGCCGACTGCAGTTTCGCAGCATCAGAAATGTTCGCAATCAGTTTTGCCAGGTTATTCGATACCGTTTGAATCTCATCCAGTGCCACACCGGCATCTTTAGACAGGTTCGCACCACGTACAACCTCAGCCGTGGTTTGTTCCATCGAGATTACGGCTTCGTTCGTATCCGTCTGAATGGTTTTTACCAGACCTTCAATCTGCTTGGTTGCAGAGGCAGAACGTTCCGCAAGACGCTGTACTTCATCGGCAACGACCGCGAAACCACGACCTGCTTCACCCGCCATCGAGGCCTGAATCGCTGCGTTTAATGCCAGGATGTTGGTCTGGTCGGCAATATCGTTAATCAGGGCTACGATGTTACCAATTTCCTGAGAAGATTCACCCAGACGTTTAATACGTTTTGAAGTTTCCTGAATCTGTTCACGAATCGTGTCCATACCCTCAATCGAGCGATGTACAACATCAGCACCATTCGCAGCAATTTGTACTGAACGCTCTGCTACCACCGCTGATTCATCGGCGTTGGCAGATACCTGGTCAATCGACATCGCCATTTCGTTAATCGCTGCAGAAGCACCAGCAATTTCTTGTGCCTGATGTTCAGATGCTTCAGCTAACTGGTTGGTAATGCTTTGTGTGGTCGCGGTATATTGCGCAACTTCTTGTGAAGTTTCAGTAATACGCGATACCAGGTCACGTAACTGGTCGATCGCAAAGTTAATCGAGTCGGCAATCGCACCGGTAAAATCTTCAGATACCGTTGCATATGAACGCAAATCACCATCTGCAAGGTCGGCGATCTCATCGAGTAAACGTAAAATCGCATTCTGGTTACGGTCATATTCTTCTTGTAAACGGCCTACACGCTGCTTATCTGACAAGCCACGCAGAGAAAGTAACTTGAATACACACAGCAAGAAACCGACTAATAATGCAATCAGCAGGACAGCTGGAACTACCGTTTTAAGACCTGAGTTACCTGATAATTTATTCAGGTTGTCTAAAAGCACATCAGACTGGGAAAAAATTGATGCAGCGGCCTGACGAACTTTGACGATCTGTGCAGAGTTTTTAAGAATAATTGCTGATGCAGATTCGAGTACGTCATCATATTCAGCCTTGATTCCTTCCAGAGATTCACGCAGGGTTGGATCATCAATACGCTGTACACCCAGTTCAGCAGAACCATTTAACTGAGCGTTTAAATATGAGCCGAAAGTTTCGGTATCGGCACTGAAGTCATCTGCAGATTCACGTGAACCATCAGTACCCGTCAGTACCAGACTGATCGAACGCAAGATACGTTCCGCAATAAATACCTGGTTTTTGGCAATAACAACCTGGTTCGACGGCATGTCTTGACGTGCCATCTGGTCAACCATCAAGTTATATTCAGCTTGAATCCCCGGAATTGCCTCACCAATCGCGATGTTGGTGTCGTATAACTGGTTAATAATCTTTTGTTGCGAGGTAATCAGATCAATACTGCTGGAAACTTCTGTCCACTGTTTATCAACCGCCTGCAACGCATCATTATTGGAGTGAATACTTTTAACTGTCTCAAGATTTTCAGCAAAGGCTTTTTGCGAGTCAGTCAGGTTTTTCATAGCTTCTGGCGTACCTGAAGCGGTCGCCTCAGTCGCCTGGCGCGAAATGGTTTGCGAGAGGAGACGCAGGTCACCCAGACTCTGAGTGAGTTCGTTGGTACGTGGTACACTATAAAAAAGATACAATAAAGTGATCAGTGCGGCTAAAAGACAGCCTGCTGCTCCATAGATCAGCGGTTTTGATTTCTCACTATCACCGAAGACACGTGATAACTGATCTATTTGCGTTTGAATCTTAGCTAAAAAAGCATTACCGCCCTTGCGGCCAGTGCTCTCACCTGTATTTTTCTTTTTAAGTTTAAAGCCCATGCAGCCTCTCCCCGGTTGACGCCTTGCTTACTTTCGAGCGCGACATTTAATTTATAAATTTTATAGATGCGTTCATAAATTTTGGATTTTGCAACAGACGACTGAATAAAAACACATGCCACTGCTGGTTGTGCTGATGGAAAAACCCCTGACAATATTCTTGTAAGTTTTTATCCAATTCAGATTTCTTCGAAAAGAAACTTTTCTTATTGAAATGTTGTATACCCAAAACTTGATCTACGACCAAACCCACATACTGGTCATTATGGTTGATGCATAATACTTTTTGAGTCGGTGAAAATTGGCTGCTTTGCCCTGATACATATTGCGTCAGATCAGAAACAGACAACAGTCTTCCCCGGATATTCGCCAAACCCAATACCCAGGCTTGTGTCTTGGGTACCGGCGTATATTTTGGGGGATAAATCACTTCTGATACTTCCCCCAGCGGAGCAACAAAATATTGCCCCATCATCTCAAAAGCAATGCCCGACCATCGGTTAACTTCATTGCCATTGGAAACGTAGTTTTTATTTCCACGTTTCGCAATGCGAAGCAATTCGATAAATCCATTTGCTGCCATAGAGCTTATCCTGCATTGAGGTGCTGCTTAATTACATCTATTAATTGTTTTTCATCGACTGGTTTTGTTAGATAGTCCGCTGCGCCTTGACGCTTGCCCCATACGCGGTCAGTAGCCTGATCCTTGGTACTCACAATCACGATTGGAATGTGTTTGGTTGTTGCCCCACGTGCAATCTGGCGGGTCGCCTGAAAGCCATTCACGCCCGGCATCACTACATCCATCAGAACCAGATCCGGCAGTTCTGCCTGTGCCATGGTGACCCCATCTGCCCCATTAGCTGCTTCAATCACATCAAAGCCATGTTTAGAAAGAATCTCTCTAAAGCGAAAAGTTTCTGTCGGTGAGTCATCCACAATTAGGATACGTGCCATGCCAATTCCCCAAAAAAATCAAATATATTAAGCACTAATATGGTTACGGATTGCAGTTAGCAATTCATCTTTACTAAAAGGTTTGGTCAGGTATTCATCGGAACCCACGACACGACCTTTGGCCTGATCAAATAAGCCATCTTTACTTGATAGCATAATCACAGGAATATTCTGGTAATTCTGAGAGTTTTTGATTAAGGCGCAGGTCTGATAACCATCTAGGCGCGGCATCATAATATCTACAAAAACGATATCCGGATTTGCTTCGGCAATTTTTGATAAAGCCTCAAAACCATCTACCGCAGTAATGACTTCATAACCTTCACGCTGAAGAAGAGTTTCTGCAGTACGACGAATGGTCTTTGAGTCATCAATAACCATAATTTTTAGATTTTGGAATTTATCGTCCATTTGTTTAACCCTTCCCATTTTAGAAACTATATGCCATAAGGCTCATAGGATTATTTTATTACGATCGATAAACATTTTTAACATAAAGTCACTTGCATTATCAATGAACATTTTCTACACAAGTAGACAAAATCATTTATTTTTAACAACAGCTTCACATTTTATTATGGTTATTGGTTTTTTTTTGACTAACGGTAGTTTTTTATTGATAAATTTAAGTCTAATATAACAAGATTATTACTTTAAAATAAGTAATTTAGCCAACTTTAAATTCGGGGAGCCAATGATGATTCAGTTTTCAACAAAACTTGCTGTCATTGATAAAAATAAAATGACTGGTCAATTCATTGTTGCTGTATTGTTGCTCTTGCAGCTCAGCTTAACTTGTGCGAGCAGTAACCAGCTCCCACAAAAAGCCACTTGGTATCGTTATTACGACAGTAAAGGTGTGGCCAATATCAGCACCAATGTAACGCCCAATCATATCCGTTATGGTTATGAGGCACTTGACCAGAATATGCAGGTCATAAAACGTGCCCGTCCTTATAACGCTGAAGCCGATATCAGACAAGCCCCGCAACGTGCTCAACAGGCGCAGCGGATTGCGGAAGACCATAAACTTAAGCGAGCCTATAACAATAGTCAGACTGCCTTGCAAAAAAAGAATGACAGCCTGACCCAGTTAAAAAAGCAGATTGATTTTCAGCAAGAGCAAATTAAGCAATTGCAAAAAGATCGGATCATGTTCGTTCGCCAGGAACGGGAATATTTACGTAAAGGTCAAAATCCACCGGCGCACCTCAAAACCATGCTGGAAAATAATCAGAAAAATCTCATTTCCCAAAAAGAGAATATTCAATCTTTACAAAGTCGCTATCGAAATCTGGAAGCAGAATACGACAAAATTATCGCCCGTTTAAAAGCACTTGAATAAATGCAAATAGTTGGCCAAGGCTTTGATTCATAGCCAACTAAAAGGACTCATATGCAACCTGCACCGCACTCTCATGATTTAAATATGCTTTCGCCGCGCTCTGTGCTAATCGTGAGTGCACTTTGCTTAAATATGTTTTCAGTGGCTTGCGACAAAAATGAACCTGCAGTGCAAGCCGAAACCCCAAAATCTATTGAAGTCATTTCACAGGATTTAGTTGCGGTTCAATCTGGCAATTCAGTTCAAAAAACCGCATTTACCGGCACCATCCGTGCAGTCAATCAAAGCAGCATACAGGCACAGGTCTCTGCCACTGCTACCAGCGTAAACGCGCAGGTAGGTCAATCAGTTAACAAGGGACAGGTACTGGTACGCCTGAATAACCAGGACAATGCAGCCCGTCTGGCACAAGCACGTGCCAACCTGGCCTCCACTCAAGCGCAAGCCAATCAGGCCCGCAATATGATGCAGCGTAAAAAGCGCCTGCTCGATCAGGGTTTTATTTCAAAAGTAGAATATGAACAAAGTCAGGTGGACTATCAGGCACAGCTGGAAAATGTCCGTGCCCAGCAAGCCAATGTTGATATTGCCCAGAAAGCAGATCGTGATGGCATCATGACCAGCCCGATCAGTGGTGTAATTACCCAGCGCCAGGTTGAGCCTGGCCAGACCGTTGCAATTGGACAAACCCTGTTTGAAATCGTCGATCCGAAACGGCTGGAAATTCAGGCACGCGTACCCAGTGATCTGCAATCAGGTTTAAGGCTGGGCAGTAAAATCGAATACACTATTCAAGGTAATCCAAACCGGCTCACTGCCGTAATTAGCCGGATTTCCCCTATTGCAGATCAGGCCAGTCGCCAGATCGAATTCTTTGCCACGCCAAATGAAACCATTCCCTCGCTAAGTATCGGCTCCTTCGTTGAAGGCAACATTCTGAGTTCACAACAGATTTCCGGACAGCTGATTCCATTGGATACCATTCAGGATATCCAGAACAAACCCTATGTCTGGGTGATTCGCCAGAATAAAATTATCAAGGTCAATGTTCAGGTACTAGAACAGCGTTATAGCGATAACATTGCCGTGGTTCAAGGACTGGAAAATGGTGATCAGGTCAGCCGGGTTAAGTTTAGCGAAGCCGATCTGCAAAAAACTGTCACCCTTCGCGCCAACTAAAGCCATTCATACAGGATCATTGATATGTGGTTTACCCGAATTAGTGTGAAGTATCCGGTTTTCACCATCATGATGATGTTCTGCCTAATGGTGCTGGGGCTGGCTTCATGGCAGCGGATGGGCGTTGAAGAATTCCCTGATGTCGATTTCCCTTTTGTGGTGATCTATACCAATTATCCAGGCGCTTCTCCGGAAACGGTTGAATCGGAAATCACCAAGAAACTCGAAGATCAGATCAATACCATTTCCGGTTTGAAACAGGTGATTTCCCAGTCTAGTGAAGGCCTGTCCATCATCACCACCGAATTTAATCTAGATGTGACCTCTACCACAGCAGCTCAGGACGTGCGGGATAAAATCGCCTCTGTGACTGCTGAATTCCGGGATGAAATTCAGGAACCGATTGTCGAACGTTATGATCCGACAGCAAATGCAGTGATGTCGATTGTATTTGAATCTGACAATATGGACGTAAAAACACTGAGTTCATATCTGGACCAGCGGATTGTGCCACAACTGCGTACAATCCCAGGGGTCGGTACGGTCAATCTGTTAGGTGATGCACAACGCCAGATCCGGATCCAGGTAGAGCCGCAAAAACTGCAAGCTTTTGGTATCGGTGTAGATAGTGTCATTAATACCTTAAAGGCAGAAAATATTGAAGTCCCGGGAGGCACTCTCAAGTCTGGGAATTCGGAACTGGTCATTGAAATCAATTCCAAAGTGCTGCATCCCCTCGCCTTCGGTGATCTGGTCATTGCCAATAAAAACGGCGTACCGATTTTTCTCAGACAAGTGGCCAATATTCAAGACAGTCAGGCAGAGCTGGAATCCGCTGCCTTTTTGAATGGTAAAGCTGCAGTTGCAATTGATATTTTGCGCAGTTCAGATGCAAACGTTATTGAAGTAGTAGACAAGACCTACGCAGCTTTAGAAAATATTGAAGCACAGCTTCCGCAAGGCACCACCTTACAGGTGGTGGTGGACGCCTCCAAAAGTATCCGTGGTACCATTGGCGATGTAGCCCGCACTATTGTGGAGGGTGCAGTGCTGGCTGTGCTGATTGTCCTGCTGTTCCTGGGTTCTTTCCGTTCAACCGTAATTACCGGTTTGACTCTGCCCATTGCACTCTTGGGCACGCTGACCTTTATCTGGGCCTTTGGCTTTAGCATCAATATGATGACTTTGCTGGCACTGTCCTTGAGTATTGGTCTGTTGATCGACGATGCGATTGTGGTGCGTGAAAATATTGTCCGGCATGCCGATATGGGCAAAGATCATGTGACTGCTGCACTCGATGGCACCAAAGAAATTGGACTCGCTGTACTGGCCACCACGCTGACCATTGTTGCCGTATTCCTGCCTGTGGCCTTCATGGGCGGTATTATTGGCCGCTTTTTCTACCAGTTCGGGGTCACGGTAAGTATAGCCGTGCTGATCTCAATGTTTGTCAGCTTTACCTTGGACCCGATGCTCTCTGCACACTGGGCAGAAAAGAAAAATGATCCGAACAGAAAACCAGGCCGGATACAACGTTTTTTTAACTGGATTTCCGGCAAACTGGATAATTTAAGCCATGTCTATGAAAAACTGCTAAAACTGGCACTGCGGTTTAGATTTATCACCCTGCTGATTGCCGTTGCTTCATTATTTGGTGCCTTGGGGTTATCCAAGCTGATTGGTACCGAATTTGTACCGGTCCCGGATAAAGGCGAAATCAGGATCAAGTTTGAAACACCGGTCGATTCATCACTTGAATATTCACAAGCCAAACTGCAGCAGGTGGATCAGATTATTCGTCAACATCCGGAGGTCAAAGCCACCTATGGGGTGATTAATGGTGCAACCGACCGCGGTAAAAACCATGTCAGTTTACGGGTGACCGTGACACCGCGTACCGAGCGTGAAAAAACCCTGAATGAGCTGAATAATGAATTCCGCCAGCGTCTGCAATCGGTTGCCGGAATCAGCATTACCTCGGTGGCATCCGCTGATGAAACCGTATCAGGTGGTCAGAAACCGATCATGATTTCAATCAAAGGACCTGATCTGGATGAACTGCAAAAAATTTCCGATCGTTTTATGACGGAAATGGCTAAAATTGATGGCATTGTTGATCTGGAAACTTCATTGAAAGAGCCCAAGCCGACGCTTGGTGTCCAGATCAATCGTGTCCTGGCCAGTGATCTAGGCTTATCGGTGAATCAGATTGCCAATGTGGTCCGTCCACTGATTGCCGGTGATGATGTCACCACCTGGCAGGATGAAAAAGGTGAAACCTATGATGTAAATCTGCGCCTGACCGAAAACCAGCGTAGCTTGCCAAGCGATTTACAGAATATGTATATCACTTCGAATAAAACCACTGCCAGCAATCAACCAATTCTGGTTCCTCTTTCAAGCGTGGCCAAATTTGAAGAAAAGCTCGGCGCTTCGCAGATTAACCGACGTGATCTGGCTCGTGAAGTACTCGTAGAAGCGAATACGTCTGGACGCCCTGCAGGCGACATCGGGGCTGATATCAGCCGCTTGCAAGAAAATTTCGATATGCCACCGGGCTATAGTTTTGACACCCAGGGTTCCAATGCCGATATGGCAGAATCTGCAGGTTATGCCTTGACCGCGATTACCCTATCAATTGTATTTATCTATATTGTACTCGGTTCGCAGTTCAACAGCTTTATTCACCCTGCGGCAATTATGGCTTCATTGCCATTGTCGCTTATTGGGGTATTTCTGGCCTTGTTCCTGTTTAATTCGACCATGAACCTGTTTTCGATTATCGGGATCATCATGCTGATGGGACTAGTGACCAAGAATGCGATTCTGCTAATCGACTTTATCAAGAAAGCCATGGACCGCGGTGAAGACCGTTATGATGCGATTATTGAAGCAGGTAAAACCCGTCTGCGTCCCATTCTGATGACCACCAGTGCCATGGTGATGGGGATGGTTCCGCTGGCCTTGGGACTAGGCGAAGGGGGGGAACAAAGTGCACCCATGGCACACGCCGTGATTGGTGGCGTGATTACCTCTACCCTGCTGACTTTGGTGGTGGTCCCGGTGATCTTTACCTATCTGGATGACTTTAAGAATTTTATGCTGCGTCAGGCATGTAAAATCATGGCATAATTTAATGCAACACAATGAGGTGACATTCCCAAATGCTCACCTCATTTTTTATTGTATAATCCCTGCTTTAACGCTTAATTTTTTAGGACAGTTTCCATGCGCGCGAGTCGCTTTTTATTTGCAACTTTGAGAGAAACCCCGAACGACGCTGAAGTTATTTCGCATCAGCTCATGCTTCGTGCCGGTATGATTCGTAAGTTGGCTTCAGGTTTATACACCTGGTTGCCGATGGGCGTTCGCGTATTAAATAAAGTTGCAGCGATCGTTCGCGAAGAAATGAACAATGCCGGTTCTCTTGAAGTACTGATGCCTGTAACTCAACCGGCATCACTTTGGGAAGAGTCTGGGCGTTATGTACAGTATGGCCCTGAACTGCTACGTTTCAAAGACCGTCATAACAATGATTTCGTGCTTGGCCCAACACATGAAGAGGTCATTACTGATCTTGCACGTAACGAGTTGAAAAGTTACAAGCAATTGCCTGCCAATTTCTACCAGGTACAAACCAAGTTCCGTGATGAAATCCGTCCGCGTTTTGGTGTGATGCGTTCACGTGAATTTATCATGAAAGACGCTTATTCTTTCCATGCCGATCAGGAATCTTTGCAAGAAACTTACGACAAAATGTACGAAGCCTACTGCAAAATCTTTACCCGCTTAGGTTTAGATTTCCGCCCAGTACAAGCGGACACTGGCTCGATTGGCGGTTCAGGTTCACATGAATTCCATGTCCTGGCTTCAAGCGGTGAAGATGATATCGCGTTTTCGACTGAATCTGACTATGCCGCCAACATTGAAATGGCTGAGGCGGTGCTTGTCGGTGAACGTGCAGCACCCACACAAGAACTCAAACTGGTAGATACGCCAAATCAGAAAACCATTGCTGATGTATCTGCCTTCTTAGGTACAGATCCTGCTCATTCAGTAAAAGCGTTGCTTGTACAAGGTGTTGCGGCTGAAGAAAGTCAAGATGTACCTGTGGTTGCGCTGTTCCTTCGTGGTGATCATGAACTGAATGAAATTAAAGCTGAAAAACATCCTTTAATTGCAGCGCCACTGACTTTTGCAACCGAAGAACAAATTCAGGCTTTAGGTTTAACTGCTGGTTTCGTTGGTCCTCAAGGTCTGGTAGAAAAAGGTTTAACTGTCATTGCGGATCGTGCAGCATCTGTATTGTCTGATTTTGTTGCTGGTGCAAACAAAGCAGATCAACACGCAACTGGCGTAAACTGGGAACGTGATGCACAGTTCACTGAAGTTTATGATCTGCGTAACGTGGTTGAAGGCGACCCTTCTCCAGATGGCAAAGGTACACTTCAGATCAAACGTGGTATTGAAGTGGGTCACATCTTCCAGTTAGGTCAGAAATATTCTGAGGCTTTGGGCTGTAAAGTTCTTGGTAAAGATGGCAAACCATTTACTGTAACCATGGGCTGTTACGGGATTGGTGTGACACGTGTGGTAGCTTCTGCAATCGAGCAAAACTTCGATGAGAAAGGTATTATCTGGCCTGAAGCGATTGCGCCTTTTGAAGTTGCGATTGTGCCAATGAATGCGCATAAGTCACCACGTACCATGGAAGCAGCTGAAGCACTGTATGCAGAATTGACCGCAGCGGGTTATGACGTCATTCTTGATGACCGGGATGAGCGCCCAGGCGTGAAGTTCTCCGATCTTGAAATTACCGGTATTCCACACCGTATTGTAATTGGTGAAAAAGGTCTGGATGCGGGTACGTTTGAGTATAAAGGCCGTCGTGATGCTGAATCTGTAAATATTTCTAAAGAAGAGTTATTAGCGAAAATCGCAAAGTAATTCCTTCTTACCATAAAAAATCCCGCTTCATGCGGGATTTTTTATGGTTATCTCAGCCTCAACAGAATTTATGACCACCAAAGCAGTTCGGCTTAAAATCTTGACCTTGTAATTTTAAATTGTTTAGAGGGAAATCAATTAAAGTCGGGTTTTTAATTTCACTTACATCCAGTGAACCGCCAACAATACAACCACTGATAATGCCTCCACAAATTCGGACATTATTAGTCAAGTCATGGTTAATTCCTGCAATCGTTTGTTGTAAAACCTCATTTGTAATTTGTACTTTATCTGATGGAGAGATACTGCCTAAATCCACCTCATCCTCCATTGCCAGCCACCATCCTTGATTCGCAGCGACTGCTGCACCTGGCCAAAGAATTTTTTGTGATTGTAATGATAAGGATGCCGGGTTATTTAAATATAAAGCATGGATTAAGCCAAGATTTTGATTTACTGTAATATCAGTCTTGAGACCTGTTAAATAGCCCGTAATTTGCTTATCGAGGGTCAGAGCACCATTTAACAACTGCGCTTTTAATGGACCACTGAAATCTATACGCTCCACTGTGCCTGTTCCTTTCAAGACAATTTCCTTCATACGTGTTCCTGAAACAATAGTAGAAGGAATAGCAAATGGGGCTGTTGATTCCTGCAAAGTGAAGGAATAATCATTTGATTTATAATGCAAATCAAGAGGCAAGGTTAAATCCCCTAATTTACCCCTCACAGTACCTTCAATATATTGGCCCGTAGATGCATAGTCCATAACCCGAGAAGCTGTGTTTGCTACACCTGATGCTGCTTTAGTCTTCATATAACCACTAAAACTGTTAATCCCATTAGGTGTATTGCTATTTTCAGCACCCAAAGTCAAAAGACCCTGAATTTTTTCGGCGCTTAGACGAAAGCCTAGGACTTCACGAGTAGATGCCTGATTTGGATTTTTAATCGCAAATTGAAGAAATGGATTGGTGATCAATGCTGAACTACTTGCGCGATCATCGGCAGTATAGTTCGAATTCGCGGGCAGACCACTTAATGCGATATTATCAATATCAATATCACAGCCTGCCGCCCCATTCACGCCACCGCAACCCAGTTGTAGCTTTTTAATATTGGTATTGATCTCCATCTCGGCTTCTAAACCTAATTTATAGAAAGAAATATTGGACTGATCATAGTTATTACCAAGATTATCTATTTGTTTAAAACCTTTTTGTACTTCCATCGAAAGAAGTGCCTGACCCTCTACCGTAGATAATTCTTCATCATTTAAGCTGGTCATTGCAAAACTTTGTTGTGTAATCGCACACATTGCTACAACCAGACTATTTAAAAGTATTTTTTTCATTTTAATGTCCTTATATTCTTATTAGCGTGGCGTAATACCCATCGTGCTACGAATCGTCCCGCCAGTCAGCGCAATATTTGCTATGTTTTGCATATTGCCATTGGTGGCCATTGCAAAATTGCTTTTAAATGGTGTCGCAATATTATTTGTATAATTCAGTTTGACCTGATTATCTAAAGTTACTGTATCGGCACTGACACGGATTTTTCCTTTAACACCCAAATGACCTTCCATCCGGTTAAAGTTAATTGAAGAAGTTTTTAATGCTCCAGTTGAATCCATATCTTCATTGACGATACTAAAATAGCTCCCCAGATTATTTTTTTCTGCATTTTCTTCTGCAGTAAGGGGTCTGAATTTAAAGTTTGCATCAAAAGATAAAAAATTAGTATCTGGTGAATCGCTGGTCGGATCCACTCCTGGAATGATGAGGAGCTCACCATTTCCATCGAGTTTAAAAGCAATATTGGTCAAAACATCATCACGTTTAGAAAAATTATCGTAAGGCACATAGCCCCCGCACTTAGCGACCGATGCATTGGTACAATTGTATTTAGAGCCTGGTAATTGACCAATCGCAAGCTCAGCTTTAGCCCCTATCAGCAGTTTATCGGCACGAATATAAATACCTTCATCTTCATAGCCAATAATACCTTCCGACTTGATCAGGGCATCGATATTCCTAAAACCCGCATAATAGTTAACTGCCTCACCATGATCGCCATTCTTGCCATCAATCAATATAATTGAGGTTGTGCTTGGCAAACCGGTTTTTTTATCAATTCCGTAACCTTCTGTAGATACCATCATGTTATAAGCAATTGCCTGCTTATTGTCTGCTCCATAAGTCGTTCCCGACAAGGCAACATTGGCATTCAAATTATAGATAGGAATACCGATTCCCCAAGAACCTCCGTCCCCACCAATTTCCGCCAAAGAGTTATCTGATATAAAGCGTGCTTTCGCAGCAATGGATTGAAAATCCATTCCACGCACGGCGATAAAGGCAAAATCTTCTCCATTCGCGGTAGTACTGAGTATTTGTTTAAGCACATTACTACTACTGCCTAGCGTCTTTTGCATATTCTCATTGATTATAAAATCGAGACTTTTTGCAGTAATGGTATTTATATATATATTGCCAAAGTCGATATAAGCATTTTTACCATGTAAGGTTCCGTCAGCATTACGTGTAGTCAATGGTCTAATATTAGAAAATTGCACAGCATGACTTCCCTTACCGGTATGCCCAATCTCAAATGTTGTTGGGGCCATAGTGGCTGGACGTCCGGCACTATTAGCACCAGTAAAATCCGCAGATAATCCCAGGTTCAACCCGCCTTCCCCAACCAGGCTACTGTATCCTGTGGCAGTTTTGTCCTGACGCTCCAGTACCCCATTTACTTTATTACTCACATCAAAAGTACCGATCTGGGTTTGATCAGCATTCATGGATAACCTTGCATTGGTCACAGCACCCGAAGCACCTAAACGCATAATATTTTTACGTTCGTTATTTGGCGTATTATAACGCAAGTCTATATTGACCCCAGGATTGGTCGGATTAACCCGACCAGCTACGAGATCAGTTGTATCTTCAGCACGTTTAAGATCCACATAATGATCTTGATTACCATTTCTCGTAGTGAGCACCACACCTTCAGCCGGGTCAATATACAAATATCCCTGACCCGCGAAATTAAAATTAAAGTCATTTAGAATTAAGCTATTTTCACCCAATTTATGACTAATCGTGGCATTTTTAAGTTGAAAATCGATACTGGCAATTGAGTCTTTATTAAATAAACCGGCACTGGTTTGTAATAGAACACTCAGCGGTGTAGAAGTACTCATTCCCAATACACCTAAGCTTTGATTAGATTGTTCCCCAGCAGTCCGAATACTATTCGCAGATTGGCTACATGGATTAGTGGTACAGGCAACCTTTACCAACTTTAAATCTGCAGTGGCTTGAAATGGGGAAATACTTGCCGCAAGCCGGAGACCAGCTCCCTGTTGTGTGGCACCTACATCTATTTCAAGTTGACTAATAATTGGTTTATTATTTTTTCCAGTAATTTCAAAATTATGTAAACCTAAACCCATTTTAGTACTGGGGTTTAAGTTTGGATCGTACCAATTCACTTGGGCAATAGTGGCTTTAGAAATTTCATGGGTAATGACCATACCGTCTTGTCCAGTCACCTCACTCAACTCCTGCTCTTCGATAATTTCAAGTGCATAACTTTGTTGTATAAGACACATGCATACCGTCAGCAACTTCAACTTTATTGTTGTTTTTTTCATTTCTATATCCTTATGCTGTACTTAGCGTTGTTACTAACAACGACTTTGTGCTCCACCTGTACAGTTATAACCAAATATTTTCAAATTGCCTGACATATGCAGATTTCCATGCACGTTCAACCCCATAAATCCTTTTTCAGCACCTTTATCAAATGAAGGAACATCTTGGGGCGCGGTTGTATAAGTTCCATCAGCATTATAAATACGGCCAGTATAGGTACTATAAACACCTGTATTGGCATAACCTTCTAAGGCGCCAGCACCTGTGCCCGTTTCAATCGAAACCGTATTAAAACCCAAGTTCCTGATTTTTAAAGGCTTGTCATCGTAAAAGGTAATTTGCATCGCCGTCTGTGGTTCATTACGGTGATTAATAATGGTTGTACCATCAATTGAAAACTTATCAATCTGAATTGTGCCTTGAATGCCTTTAAAGACTAACCACTTCTTATTTCCATTGGCATCAACATGGTTATTCGGCGCTATTGCCAGACGGCAAAATTGTTTTGTTGCTCCACAAGCGGTGGGATCTAGAACATAAAATACTTCGAGCGGATTACCACTTCCGTTAAGCCGGGAAATTTGAGCCTTACTTAAATCTGTTGCATAGATATGGTTCAAGGATAAAGTCCAGCTAAGGTCAGCTCCACCCTGCCCCACTGTATCGGTTAACTCTTGCTGATCAAGGGTTTCCAATCCGGCAAAACTGATCATAGAAGTACACAATAATGTACAGAATATGGTTAATTTGGACATTTTATACTCCTTTATAGACCAGTTGTTTTAATTTTCAGATGCTGAATCAGGACACCATCAATGACAGCAGATCCAAAATTCTTACTTACACCATCAGTATTTTTAAATACGATTCCTGTTGAATTCACACCATCCTTGGCTCGCAGCATATTGGTCCCCGGGACACGCTCTGTAGTCCCTATCGAGATGCTACTGTGAGTCGCATTGCGCCCCTGATAAAGTGCGCTAGTATCTGCAGCATTATTTTTAATTGGTGTACCACAACTATAGACATTACAGGTTGAACCCTTTAGATCGGTGGTTCCCAGTCCGCCTCCATAATTCTGATAGATTTGATTATAGATAGCAGGAATTTTAGGAATACGTGTCACTTCTAAAATAATATTATTACCTTCTGAACCGACTACAAAAGGCTGGTACATATTACCGAGCACCAAGTTAATATTAGGACTATAGAGATATAAACCTTCAGAATCATGAAATATCGGAGCAACACTGCCGTTCAAAGCCGGAGTCGGTCCATCACCATCAAGTGCATTGGTTTTTGCTGCAGTACTGAGACGAATACCTTTACTGTTAAGATTAGCATCGCTACTGCTGAGCGTTTCTGGCCGGTCATTAGTATTTAGCCGGATTATACTTGTCATACCTAAGGTTTGGCTGTAATCCTTATTATCAGATTCCAGGGTTTGAAATAAACGAACTTGCGAGCCATTGAAACTCAAACCATTGGCAACAAATTGGGTTCTTAATCGGTAATCCGTATCAAGCCCTGATGTTGGCCCACCTGTTATAGGATCTACCAGATTAGAGGAGTCAAGCGCGCGAGCAAAAATATCACTCCAGAAGCCCAGCTTGATATTATTATCACTTTCGACGCCTGCGATGGGGCTTAATGGGGCTTCCAAAGCAATATAACCTACATCTTTAGCAGCATCCTTAAACTGTTTGACATTCTCAGTTCCTGCCCGGAATAACCAGGGATTATCTGCCGATCCCCAACTAAAACCCTGATTACTATATCGCGTGCTTAGAGAACCATCACTTTTTGATAATGCCAGACCATAAATAAATACGTCTGCTTTGGTTCTTAGGGAACTGACGGGAGTATTTTTCGCCTCTAGCAAAGCAGCTGTTCTCGCATCTCTAAGGATGCTTGTATAAAGTTCTTCTGTTAGTCTTTTAGCCTCTGCTTCTGCAAGTTGTCCTGCTTCAAATTTAGCGCGGATTGTTGCTGCTGCATATGATGCATCGCTAAGTCGCTGTACTAAAGTAGTAATTTCTGCTCCAATAGTATTATTACGCGTGAAACCATTCAAACTTTTATAAAAAGTAGAATTGGTTAAATTTGTATTTGCCTCACCCGCACGACTACCATACAGTAACTGAATCATTTCATAGGTATTTGTAGTGGCATATTCCAAGGCTTTTGCAGCATATTTCAAAACCCCTGTGGAATCCTCACTAACAGGACGTGTTTTATAAATGGTTGTACCATCATTTATAACTTTTGCATCATCATCACCACCCAGAAATCCCCCATTAGTACCCGCTCGATAATAATTATGTCGCTCATTAAAATAGCGTTGAATAATTGTATCTGAATTAAAATAACGGTCAGGAATTTCAGATTGTAATTTGGTTCTTTCGGCAGTTAATTTATCAGGAATCGGCTGAGTATAAGTGCTGTATAAACTTGTATAATTCTTGTCATAAGTGGAATTATAGGTAGAAGTATATAAGGTGTTATACCCTCTAACGATTTTGCCTTGGAGAA
Source organism: Acinetobacter sp. 226 (assembly GCF_048147925.1). Lineage (NCBI taxonomy): Bacteria > Pseudomonadati > Pseudomonadota > Gammaproteobacteria > Moraxellales > Moraxellaceae > Acinetobacter > Acinetobacter sp. 226. The sequence goes on from NZ_JAYWYX010000015.1 coordinate 26,584, forward strand.
CATTGCTGTCATAAGAGGTTTTATAAATTTTATCGTAAGCACGCTGACCAAGTTGGTTATAGTTTTCGCCGGTTGGAATAATCCGAATAAAACCGGTATCAGCCTGCCCCGGATTTTGAATTCCTCTCGCATAACTGGAACCATCAGAAAGATCTTTGGGTCCCTGAAACACCATTTTAAAATCATCAAGGACGAGTGCAACACCCTCACCTGTGGTGTCGGAAAGAGAAGAGTCTGATAATTCCTGCATCGCATGTGCAGAAGGCAACAGGCTGAAACCGATGGTCATCGCCAAATAACTTTTGCGAAATTTTAATATAGCTTTGATCTGAGTCATCTCGCTCTTTCCTTTTTATCTGATGCTCCGCACCTTTATACTTCAGCTTCCCAGCCGCGTCTTTTTTATGGTTATGCGGAATCCATTATGCTGATTTTTAATACAGATGCCAAAGCCAATTAGGCGAAAAATAGCAGTTTCCGATGAATGAAAATCTCAAAAAAATAAACGGGACATAAAGTCCCGTCATTCAATAGCTTAAAGCAATTAGGTCTTTGGTAAAGTAACACCTGTCTGACCTTGATATTTACCGCCACGATCTTTATATGAGGTTTCACAGACTTCATCAGATTCAAAAAACAGCATCTGTGCCACACCCTCACCTGCATAAATACGCGCAGGAAGATTGGTAGTATTTGAAAACTCTAAAGTCACGTGTCCTTCCCACTCTGGCTCAAGCGGCGTCACGTTGACAATGATGCCACAACGCGCATAAGTCGATTTGCCCAAGCACACGGTCAAGACATTACGTGGAATGCGGAAATATTCGATGGTACGCGCCAAAGCAAACGAGTTCGGCGGAATGATACAAACATCCGACTCGATATCAATAAAGCTGCGTTCATCAAAGTTCTTCGGATCGACAATTGCAGAATGCACATTGGTGAATACTTTAAATTCACGTGCACAACGCACGTCATAGCCGTAGCTGGATACGCCATACGAAATCAGCTTTTGACCATTTTCATCCAAACGTACCTGGTTTTCTGCATACGGTTCAATCATGCCGTGTTTTTCGCTCATTTCGCGAATCCAACGATCAGACTTAATTGCCATTGATATAATCCAAAAATCTTAAGAACAAGTTATTGCGACGTACTTTAACTGAAATTGCCACTAATGAAAATAAGTGAAAGTCTGAGAGCTCATGTTGCCCAAAAATTGCTGATCGAGATTCAGCTTATAAACTTAAAAGTGCAGAATAACTTAAAGGAATAGAAAAGCTCATTAGCACCAGCGAAGCCGTTTTCTGCAGGTTTTTCTGATTGAGCCAGCGGCTATTTTTTCTGGCTAGGATTGAGCCTAAAAAAGTCCAGAAGAATGCAATCGGGATCAGTAAAAGCAAGAAAACGAGCATATGAGCCACATAATGTTGGCTGCTTTTCCAGACAATCACAGGAAAAATGGCTGAGGCAAACAAAAGTGCCTTGGGATTAAGTAAGGTTGCTAAAAACAATTCACGTGCGCGAATTGAGACCTTATCAAAATTTTCACTCAGCTCTGCAGTCCGCCATAATTTCACAGCAAGGAACAGAATATAGCCAGCACTAAAAAGTTTGAGAATGGTCGGTAACAGCGGAAGATGAACGGAAATTTTCCCGATCAGAATGCCCCATAAGCTAATGGCGATCAGATAACCAAAGGCTTCAGCAGGAATTAAACGAAATGTTTTTTTAAATCCGACCTGAATGCCTGAAGATGCCAATAAGGTATTGGTTGGGCCTGGTGTTAAAAGAATGGTTGCCACTAAACCAATAAAAAACCATGAAATCATAGTTTGACCTCGCTCTAATCCGCGTAGCATAGAATAGTTAAGTCAAAGCTGCAAAAAAATAATTGTAAGAGAAGATATAAACCCCAAAAAAATCTATTTTTATTTAATAAATTCAAATATCTATATAAAAATTTAGAACAAAAACCAAACAGTCATTTCAGTCAATTTCAATCATTTAAATCGAGCTATTTTAAAAATGAATAATAAAAAAGCCCTAACTTTTAGTTAAGGCTTAATGATTTTAATTTTCTGTCTTTTAATTAAAATATCCGGCTATGATCTTTTTCCGCTTTTGGTAACTGTGCTGCGATTTTCTCTGCAATTAACATATAGCTATCTGCTGCCTCGTCCCCTGCAATCACGGAAGGTTTCCCTGCATCGGCATTTTCACGAATTTTAGCGTCCAGAGGTAAGCGGCCCAGTAATGGAATTTGATATTGCTCAGACAGTTTATCGCCACCACCTGTACCAAAAATCTGTTCCTCAAAACCACAATTTGAGCAGATATGGGTCGACATGTTTTCAATCACGCCCATGACTGGAATCTGTACACGGTTAAACAGCTCAATGCCTTTGGTCGCATCCAGCAAGGCCACGTTTTGTGGTGTTGTCACAATCACTGCGCCTGTTACAGGAATACGCTGTGCTAAGGTCAACTGGATATCGCCCGTGCCAGGCGGCATGTCGATCATCAATACATCCAGATCTGGCCAAAGAGTCTGATTAAAGAGCTGCATTAATGCACCCGTAGCTTTTGGACCACGCCATGCCACTGGAGTATTGTGATCACCGGTTAAATGTCCAATCGATAATACCGCCATTCCATAGGCATCAAGAGGTACAAACTGCTCTGCTTCGATCATCGGTGTTTTACCGGCATTGCCGAGCATGGTCGGAATACTTGGACCATAAATATCAGCATCCAGTACACCTACCCGCAGGCCCATTTTTTTTAGAGCCAAAGCCAGATTGACAGTAGTAGTCGATTTACCCACCCCACCTTTGCCAGATGACACCAGAATCACATTCTGAATACGAGGATGTTTCGGGACATCACGCTGTTGTGGTGCAGCTTTTTGAATCGGTGGATTATTCGGATCAGCATCTTCTGCCTTTTCAGCTTGAGCCGAAGCATCCACCACAGGAGGAAGATCTGGTTTTTGTGGTGCTGCAGGTTGGCTTGAACAGCTTTCTCCCTCAGCATGGCTATGTCCGCAACCACCCGAATTTTTACTTTTAGGCCCAGTTTTTTGCTGAATCACATGCATATTCAGCTCTTGAATACCACATTTTTGCAAAGCTTCTGCCAGCTCATCATGAATCTGTTGCAGTTGTTCTTTTTCTTCTGGATAGGTATTCAGGGTAATTTGCAGAATCTCACCCTGTACATTGACCTGTGTAATGCGATCTTTCAAGGCATTACTGGAATTTGGCAAAATATAGTTTTGCAGTACGTTCTGCACAGCTTCTTCGTTCACCTCCTTGGAAGGCGAAAAAACCGATTTAAGCGAAGAAAGCCACGACATAGGTTACTCCAAAAATGTAGATCGACATCTGAATGGCCTAGTTTAACGGGGTTTTAGGCGAAGGTTAAGCACTGTATTGGAGAAGATGAAATAGATATGTTCAATTTCCAACTATTTCACTTGGTTTTATAAAATGTTTCATGAAATCTTGGCACATATAAATAATGAAAAATGAATGAGAAAGAAGTAAATGAAGACATATTATTTTTGATGTAAACATTATTTTTTATATTAGGTTTCTATATTTTAAGCCACTCTAACCTGCTGTGATTAAAGTGGCTCTATGATCATAAATTACTTATGATTTTTACTGTTTTCAGACTTGCCCTGTTGTTCCTTGGTGTTTTTATCCTGATCCTGTTTTGATTCATCTTTTTTGGATTCGGAATCATTTGCTGAATCTGTATCTTTCGCGTCTTTCTGCTGATCAGCATCACTGTCTTTAGCTTGAGTATCCTTCATCTTGTTCATGGTATCCGTCGCCATCTGTTTCAGCTCGGCGAATTTAACAGAAGCTTCACTTACTAATTCCGTGATTTTTTGTTTAGTATCTTCAAACTTATGCATGGCTTCGTCTTTCAAATTTGCCATACCGGCCTGCTGATCGTTCTGATCATCTTTAGAATTCTGTTTATCTGACTTATCCGATGATTTGTCTTGAGATTTATGATCGGCTTTGGCCTTTTTCGCGTGATCTGTCTCTTGCTCACCATTTTTCTGGCTGTCAGATTTGCCATGTTTTAGCTCATTCAGAAGCTTTTCACCTTTTTGCAAAAGCTCCTCACCAATTGCAATTGCTTTGGCTTTTAAGTCATCCATTTTGAAACTTTCAGTTTTTTGATCTGACTCATTCTCTTTAGAACTGTCTTTTTGCTCAGTATTTACATTTTTGCTGCTATGCTGAGTATCAGACTTCTCCTCGGCATTGGTCTGAGCATTTTGTCCATTCTTGTGTTCCTGATTATGCTGTTTATCGATCTCGTTCTGCTTTTGCTCTTTTGAAACCTGATCATTCATTTCACGTGCATGTTGTTCTTTATCTTGGTTCTGCTTTGAAGTACTTGTCTGGTTATTCTGAGTCATGAGTACCCTCCTAAGGTGTCATAAATAAATTATCAGACAATTTTTTAGCACAAAGCATGCAATGAAGTAGCTGAATTAAGCAAACTGCAACAAAGCCTGTACATGTTGTTGCTGATCATTGCATCAGATAGCACAAACCTCACGATCTCAAACTTTAATCACTGCCAGCCGCAAAAAAATCGTGATTTGTGTTTTGAACATTCTGTTCATCTTCATTCTTTACACTTCTGCTAAAACATTTTTCTGTCATTCTGACATCGCATTTCCTGTAGCTCGCCCATTCAAATACTGTTATAGCCTGATTGTTAAAGCTAAAGGATGCTTGGTGTTAATCTACATTAAACCTTTACAGGATGATTAAAACTACTGGTAACCAGAGATCTTAGCTTAAGCACGCACGGTACTCATAAAACTTAATACCGAGAACAGCCAGATAAACAGGATAAAACTACGCGCTTGGGTGAAATGTGCCACATCTGTGCCATGCAAAATGTTATGACGACTTGCGGTCACATTCGAGCTTGAATCCATCTTATAGGCTGCCAGTTCGGCAAAGTATGGATTCATTTCCGTGGCAATTTTCGATTTATGCCACAGACTCTTAATTTCATTGCCTTTTAAACCGGGAACAATTTTATAGACATCAACAAACTTGGTTCCATTTTGTTTTAAGTAGCCTTGTTGAATCAGCACATCGGTCAATAAGCCTTCAAGCTGTGCATAGAGCAAAGGCACACAACCTGCATAACAGCCCAATTTATACATTTTAAAGGCTTCAATGATCACTGGACGGCGTAAGGCTTTATGGGCTTCATCTATCTGCATCGCATCAAAAGCCGTGAGCAGCTCTTTTTGAAAGTCTTCGCTATTGATGACATCAAATAAATGAAAGGTTTGGACATCTTCATGACGATGCCTCTGTTGCCAGAAGTGCATCAGGTTCAAGGCATCATTGGCGACTTTTGAACCGACAGGTTGATCGAGCTGATCTGCCCACACATTAAAGTATTCATCTTGCTGTGCCAGATCACGCAAGGTTTCGATTAAAAATGTATGTTCGCCTTGCGAGATTTGTTCTAAATAGCTTTGAGCATCTTCAAGAATGCGTTTGCCTAAAGTCTGTTGTTTGATATTCGATTTAATCCGCGTGACGGGTTGATCGTCTTCATAGTCGTCGTAATCGTCATACATGGTCAAGCACTCAAGCAAATAGCGGATGAGCTATTATCCCCGATAATTTTGCCATAAAGTAGCATTTCATCTCGATGCAACTTTGTTATTGAAAAAGAATTCACCAAAAGCCTTATGCAAGTCTTCTCCATCTCATGTAAAATTATCGCCCATTGCATAAAATACGAATGAGAGAGTGAATCCGTGCGTAAAATTTTAGTCACCAATGCCCTTCCTTACGCCAATGGCCCGATTCATATGGGTCACTTACTTGGCTATATCCAAGCAGATATTTGGGTACGTGCCATGCGCGCGATGGGTCATGACGTGACTTATGTCTGTGCGGATGATGCTCATGGTACAGCGATCATGCTGCGTGCTGAAGCGAATGGCATTTCCCCTGAAGCGCAAATTGCCAATGTGCAAAAAGAACATATCCGTGATTTTGACGGTTTCGGTGTGCATTTCGATCATTATGATTCTACGCATAGTGATACCAACCGCGTCCGTGCTTCAGAAATCTATATCAAAAACCGTGAAGCTGGCAATATTGCTGTTCGTCCTGTAACGCAGTTATTTGATCCTGAAAAAGGCATGTTCCTGTCAGACCGGTTTATTAAAGGTACCTGCCCGAAATGTAAGGCTGAAGATCAATATGGCGATTCATGTGAAGTGTGCGGTACGACTTATAACGCAACTGAACTACTGAATCCAAAATCGACTTTAAGTGGCGCAACACCAGTCGAAAAATCATCTGATCATTACTTCTTCAAACTGCCTAACTTTGGTGAATACCTGCAAAAATGGACCCGTGATGAAGGTCGCCTGCCGGTATCGATTGCCAACAAGCTGGACGAATGGTTTGAAAATGGCTTAAACGATTGGGACATCTCACGTGATGCACCATACTTTGGTTTTGAAATTCCTGATGCGCCAAACAAATACTTCTATGTGTGGGTCGATGCGCCAATTGGCTATATGTCGAGTTTTGAAAATTACATCAAGACTAAACGTCCTGATTTAAGCTTTGATGATTTCTGGAAAAAAGATTCTAAAAATGAAGTCTATCATTTCATTGGTAAAGACATCGTGTATTTCCACGCCCTGTTCTGGCCGGCAATGCTGGAAGGTGCAAATTACCGTACGCCATCAGGCTTATTCGTGAATGGTTTCCTGACTGTCAACGGTCAGAAGATGTCTAAATCTCGTGGTACGTTCATTAAAGCTGAAACATATTTAGAGCATTTAAACCCAGAATATTTACGTTATTACTTTGCTTCTAAACTTTCTGACAAAGTTGAAGATTCGGACTTGAATCTTGATGACTTCGTGCAAAAAGTAAATTCAGACCTCGTCGGTAAAGTTGTGAATATTGCCAGCCGTTGTGCAAAATTCATCAATACCAAATTTGATAACAAGTTAAGTGCAACATGTGCAGAGCCTGAACTGGTTCAAAGCTTTATTGATGCGGGTGATTCTATTGCAAAAGCATACGAAGACCGTGAGTTCTCGGCAGCGATCCGTGAAATCATGGCACTTGCGGACAAAGCCAACCAGTATATTGACGAGAAAAAGCCTTGGGCACTTGTTAAGCAAGAAGGTCAGGAACAACAAGTGCATAACGTATGTTCTGTGGGTATTAACCTGTTCCGTCAATTGGCAGTGTATTTAGCACCTGTATTGCCGACACTGGCTCAACAGGTTCAAGATTTCTTGCAACTTGAAAGCTTCGATTTTGCTTCTCGTGAAACGATTCTGCTGAGTCATGAAATTGCCTTATTCCAGCCGTTAATGCAACGTGTAGATCCAAAAGCTGTTGCTGCTATGGTGGATGCATCTAAAGATTCTTTAGCTGCTCCTGCTGCTGAGCCAACTAAAGCTGAAAAGAAAAAAGAGAAGAAGGCTGAGAAAAAATCTGAGCCTAAAGTTGGCGAAGCTGAAATTATTGGCATCGAAGACTTTATGAAAGTTGACCTGCGTGTGGCTGAAGTTCTTGAAGCTGCTACGGTTGAAGGTTCTGACAAGCTTCTTCAATTGACTTTAAATGTCGGTGAAGCTGAGCCACGTAACGTATTTAGCGGTATTCGTGAGTTCTACCAACCTGAAGACCTCAAAGGCAAATTGGTGGTAATGGTGGCGAACCTCGCACCGCGTAAGATGCGTTTTGGTATTTCAAACGGTATGGTTTTAGCTGCCGGTAATGGCGAAGGGGTTTGGGTGATTTCACCTGAATCTGGTGCAAAACCGGGTGATAAGGTTTCTTAAGATTTAGATTTTAAGATGGGAAAAGCCTCTACTAATGTAGGGGCTTTTTTATACCATTTGTACAATTTATTTTCTTGTTTTTTAAAATTATATCTATAGAATCGAAACGCTTTTTATTTTTTATAATTATTCGGGGTAAACATGAAAAAATTATTAGTTTCAGTTTTAGCAATGTCAACACTTGTATTTACAGGCTGTTCAGTTCGTATGGCTGATATGACTGTGGCTTCAACTAAAAACTATAACCTAAACTCCAATCAGTTTGTTAAGGGCGAACGTGTTAAAGGCGAAGATAAAGTTCCAGTAATTTTATTCCCACTTGGTATTCCTAATTTCAAAACAGCAGTAGATCGCGCTATTGAAAAAGACCGTTGTACGGTAGCACTTTCAGATGTGGTCATCACTCAATTAAATCAGGCATTCCTTGTTGGCCAAATTGGCTATCGCGTAGAAGGTACTCAAATTATTGACCGCTCTCAACCAGAATGCAGTAAATAATTTATTTAAAAAGCCTCTACTAATGTAGGGGTTTTTTTATTGGGTATTTCCCTTTCCCTAAGGGAGAGGGAGAATCTTTGAGAATTCGACGACAATATTTAATCAGATGATTTTCGACATGGATGTCGCTCGTTCGTTAGGGGCATACGGACGTGCCCTCTAACGAACAAAGGGGTTTTGTTACTTTTGCCCCGACAAAAGTAAAGACTGATATCTATTCTTCTGAGATTTTTTCCCACTGATAAACGCAGTAACTACAATATCCTTCATTCCAAGTAACTTCCTCTGGAGATAAACTTGCAGGACATCTTTCACACTCATGGATAGCGCTTTCCTCACAACATAGACAGATTTGCTCTTCCATAGAATATGTTTCTTCACCACATTCTGGACAAATTGCGTAAGGTTCTGAACCACCATCTTTATAATGGTAATAACCATAGTTTCTTTCACAATCGACTGAAACTGCTGAATTGATTACTTGTTCAAATGAAAGCTCATCATGACAAGCCACACATTCATACGAGGTATATTTAGCTGAAACTTGTGTATCAATAGGCTTTAACAAATCTGAACCGCAATTTGAACATATTGCATTTTATATTAAGTCTTCTTGTTTAGCTGAAAAATAAGTATTTTTTTCTAGCGCGTGTAAGCATTCTAGCTTTTCTTTATCATAAACATTTTTGACATCAAGTAATTTCTGCCAATAATCCTGCCCTAGTAGTTTAGACGGTTCTTCATTCAAATATACTCGAACAAAATCATTAATAATATTAAAACTATGAGTCAACATTGCCTCTATAGCCTTAGGATTATCCGTACTGAAATAATGCTCAATATTATTTCGATATTTTTGTATTTTCTCTAATTCCTTCCAATTAACTTCAATATCTAAGCTTTTAAATCTCTCTTGAATTCCTTGAACATCGACTGTTTTTAATCCATCACCCACAAAAAATAATTCGCCATTTATAAATTTGGGTTTAATTTTTTGTTTTATTAAAACTTCATCACTATTAGGATCACTTAGTTCTGAAAGGTGGTGCTTGAATAGTAGCAATATTCCAGAAAATAAATTTCTTGTACAAGAAATTAATCTTTTAGGATTTTCACCAATTAGTTCATAATCTTCAATTCCAAGCTGAATAGAATCAATTGCATTATTTAATATTGTCATTTTCATTCCATATAATTGTTTTAAATAATTTATCTATTCACTTCATTAATTACAAATGCTAAAACTACATATCTCTTTAAAATATATAACAAATCTATGAAAAATTTAAGCCCCCTATTCCTCGCACTCGCTCTTAGCACCACCGCCTTCACCACCCAAGCGGCTGAACCCACCATCACCCAACAAAAATAAGTAGCTGGCTACTCTACCATCACCAAATCGGTAACACCCAAATTACTGCACTACTTGATGATACAAACTATTTAAATCCATCTATGCTTTAAGACTTAATCAATACATAAAAAAGCCCCTATCTCTAGAGGCTTTTTTATTGCTGGGTTTACTTAGCCTTGTAAGATAAATTCCCAGATGACATAACCTAGTCCGAAACCAATCAGCCCATATAAGGTAATGATAAAAAATACAAAGCTGGCATTGTTTTTTCTTTTCCAAAAACTCATATCGATACCCAAAGCTGTTCGTGATATCTCATGTTAACGGGCTTTTTTAAAAAAGTGAAACTTATCTAAGTAATTTATTTATAAAAATATTTTAAAATAAAGACATTTTATTTTTAGAAAAAAATCAATATACAGTTTTCAACTTAATGCTTAGTACAGATGTTCAATTCGTTATCTCTCTTTAAAAAAAGTAAATGTTTTTATATTCTTTTTCCGTAGTTTACATGCTAATACATAGAACAAACTCCACAACATAAGAATTGTCATGAATATTTTAAAAACTTCCCTCTTCACCTCTCTATTTTCATTGTCTGTTTTAGGGGTAAGTATCCACGGTCAAGCTGCTGAACCTGTATCTCCTGCTCAACAGAAACAGGTGGCCGGTTATTATCAATATCCATTTGGAAATTTACAGGTCACCGCCCTGCTGGATGGCACAAATTATCTGTCCAAAGCTTTATTTAAGGATATTCCACCAGCTCAGGCAGATCAGATTTTAAAAAAATACTATATCGATCAGGCTAAAGGCATCCAAACTTCTGTAAATGCTTTTTTGGTCAATACCGGCTCAACACTTGTGTTGGTAGATAGCGGTGCTTCTAGCTGTAACGGTCCCAATTTTGGTTCGGTTCTAACCAATCTGAAAGCAGCAGGTTATCGTCCTGAACAGGTCGGGGCAATTTTATTAACCCATTTACATGCTGATCATGTCTGTGGCATTAGCAATAATGGCGTGGCAAATTTTCCAAATGCGACCATCTATATTTCCCAACCTGAAATGGATTTCTGGATGAATCCGAAAAGCGTAGAAAGTTTGCCGCAGCAAAGACGTGCAAGCTTTACTGGCACAGTCGATAAAATTAAAAATGCCATTGCTCCCTACCAAAGCAAGAATCAGCTAAAAACCTTCAAAGTTGGCGACAAGATTCAGGGTTTCAATGTAGTCAGTTCGGCTGGTCATACACCGGGACATTTTGGTTTTAGCTTAAAATCACAAGGTCAGGAAATGGTGTTTATTGGGGACATCGTGCATTCGCACAGTATCCAATTTGACCGTCCACAGACTGCGGTAGATTTTGATATAGATCCCAAAAAAGCAGTAAATACCCGTTTAAAGTATTTTGCCGAATATGCAAAACAGGGCCAGACCATTGCTGCACCACATTTACCCTTCCCGGGCATTGGTCATATCTATTCTACGGACAGTAAAAGCTATCAGTGGATTCCAGTACATTTTAAAGATTAATTGAATAGTGGATTCCAGTACATTTTAAAGATTAATTGAATACTTCAATAATTCGATCTAAACATGAAACCCTAATTTTTTAGGGTTTCATTTATTTTTAAATTTTTTCTTAAAAATCTTTCACTTTTCATGTGCACCTTTAGCACGCTTTTTTAGCACCGTTTTTCTTACGATAAATATAAACATCTAAAAATATAATATAAATTTCAACTTTATGAATTTTTCCCATGGCTTAGTTTGGTGCACAAAAATTGTATTGTGCTTTATATCGAGTCTTATCAATTTCAAGAAATTCTTCATCAAAATTTCCCTTGTTCCTGCCTCTTTTCGAATCAGTTTGCCTCTATATACTGGATTTCTTTTGTGATTCTACGCACTAAATTGGAACGCACCATGCAAAATGCAGACTTATTATTTCTTCTTCTGGGTGCAGTTCTAGTGCTTGCCATGCATGCAGGATTTGCTTTTTTAGAACTAGGGACAGTTCAGCATAAGAATCAGGTGAATGCCTTAAGTAAAATTTTAACTGACTTTGCCATCTCCGCCATCGCTTATTTTTTAGTGGGTTACTATATTGCCTATGGTCAGCATTTCTTCCACGATGCCCATACGCTGGCAGCCGATCATGGCTATAACCTGATGCGCTGTTTCTTCCTGCTCACCTTTGCTGCAGCCATTCCAGCGATCATTTCAGGAGGAATTGCTGAACGTGCCAACATGCGTGCTCAAGCTTTAGCGACATTATTTCTGGTTGCCCTGATCTATCCATTTTTTGAGGGCATGATCTGGAATGGTAATTTAGGCTTTCAGGACTGGTTAGCTCATACATTCGGTGCCAGCTTTCATGATTTTGCAGGTTCAGTGGTGGTGCATGCCATGGGCGGCTGGATCGCATTGGCTGCAGTAATTCTGCTCGGTGCACGTCATGACCGCTATAAAAATGATGGCCGGATTACTGCACATCCACCCTCTTCAATTCCTTTTTTGGCCTTGGGTTCATGGATTCTAATTGTCGGCTGGTTTGGTTTTAATGTCATGAGCGCACAACGCCTCGATGCTATTTCTGGACTGGTTGCGATTAATTCCTTAATGGCAATGGTAGGGGGAACTATTGCTGCCAAAATAGCAGGTAAAGATGACCCGGGCTTTCTGCATAATGGACCCTTGGCCGGACTAGTAGCGATCTGTGCAGGCTCTGATGTGGTACATCCCCTTGGCGCTCTTTTCATCGGCATCAGTGCCGGCATAATTTTTGTAAGACTCTTTACCTATACCCAAAATAAACTCAAGGTCGATGACGTATTAGGAGTCTGGCCTTTGCATGGGGTATGTGGTGCTTTTGGGGGGCTTGCAGTTGGTATTTTCGGTCAGCAATGGCTAGGCGGCATCGGAGGTGTTTCTATTCTTTCACAACTATTTGGTACAGCTCTGGCGATTATTACTGCTTTGGCAGGTGGCTTCCTGGTTTATGGTTTGCTTAAGGTTTGCATCGGTATTCGTCTGAGTCAGGAAGATGAATTTATGGGTGCAGACTTGTCTATTCACCGGATTTCTGCTAACTCCGACGATAATATTTTTTAACGACCAAATTAAAATAGCCCCAACAATAGGGGCTTTTTTTATATCTATAAGCTGAACTTATAAGAAATAATTACTTCATCCCAAAAATCAGCTTCAAACCTAATACGGTCATCACTGCTCCTGCTGCGCGGTCAAAGATGGCCTTAAATTTCAAATAAACACGACGCGGCTTTTCTGCAGACAATGCCACTGCCACCAGAGAACACCAGCCTGCATCAATAAAAAAACACAAGATGGGTAAAACAAAATAAAAATGGGTTGGAATCTCTTTAGGTAATAGCGCAGTAAAAATACTGGCTAATACAATGGCAATTTTGGGATTGGACAATTGTGTAATCAAACCGGTGGTAAACGCACGGCGTAACGACATCTGCTTGGTAATCGCAGCATCTGCCTCAATCGGATCTTTGGCATGTCTAATAATTTTAAAAGCCAGCCAGAGCAGATATAAACCACCACAAATTTTTAAGGCCAGATAGGCGGAAGGTACAGCCAGTAAAAATGCCTGTAAGCCCAGCACTGCCAACAGACCAAAAATGGCAGCCCCAGTCCCCGTACCTAAAGCGGTGAATAAGCCATGCTTACGTGAAATCGCAATTGAATTTTTTGCCACATATATAGAAGTCGGCCCTGGACTCATCGCACCTAACATCAGGGCGAAAGCAATAGAACCTAAAATCCAGAATGATTCCACGTGACTATCCCAGCTTAAAAATGAATGCGCTATTTTAAGTAAAAATAATTAATTTTGCTTTAATATTTCTACACAAATCTCTTAATATTTCATGAGGTCATCTTATTGTTTCAGTTGATCTCGTGCGGTCACCGAGGAGTCAATCCTCTTATAATCCCGGTCATGGACAGGCACACCACCGATAATCATTGTACGGCTTTCGGTTTTAGGCTTATTCATTGCATCATCACAGCCCGACAAACCAAGCAGTACACCAGCTAGAACTGCATAGGATAATATTTTCATTATTCTACCCTCCTCAAGGGAGTTCCTATTTCTAGATTAACATTCCTGCTCAAATAATCAGCAAAATATTTGTGACATTCTGCATCAAAACCGATGTCTAGCTATAAGAAATAACCTATCCTAAGTCTCTAATTCTTTTATTACCTTCGTCATACTGGTAAAACAACCTACTATCTTGATTTTTATGTTTGAAATGATTGCTCATAATATTCCCGATCAACAGATTTTTATTAAAGATGTTTCTGTGACCCTACGGCGTCTGGATCTGGTACATCCCCAGATCTCGGGAAACAAGTTCTTTAAATTAAAATATAATTTTCTTGAAGCGCAAAGACAGGGTTATCAGCATATCCTGAGTTTTGGAGGCGCTTACTCCAATCATATTGCGGCAACTGCATTTGCTGCGCAGCACTTTGGCTTTAAATCTGTCGGAATTATTCGAGGGGAAGAACTGGCTGGTCGACCATTGAATCCAACATTAGCCACCGCCCAAAAATTCGGAATGCAACTGCATTTTGTCAGTCGTGAACAATATCGACGTAAGCATGAGGCTGATTATTTATTGGAATTGGGACAAAAATTTCCTAGGCATTTTGTCATTCCTGAAGGTGGAACCAATGCATTGGCCATTCAAGGTTGTCAGGAAATTCTAAAAGAAGATGATACTCAATTTGATGTCATTTGCTGTGCGGCAGGAACTGGCGGAACGATTACAGGTTTGATTGAAGCCAGTCAGGCCCATCAGCAGGTTTTGGGATTTTCAGCACTCAAAGGTTCATTCTTAAAAGATGAAGTCGCCCGACTTACCAGCAAAACCAACTGGAATATTCTCGATGACTACTGTTGTGGTGGTTATGCCAAAACCTCACTGGAACTAATGCAGTTTATTCAGGAGTTTGAATCCCGGTTTTCAATTCCACTGGAGCAGGTCTATACCGCCAAAATGCTGATGGGGATTTTAGATTTGATCGAAAAAAATTATTTTCCGACCGGATCAAGACTGTTGGTGATTCATAGCGGTGGTCTGCAAGGCCGTAATGTTCCCTTTGCTCCGATTCAGGCCTGAACCGGCTGATTATTATTCAAGGCAATTAATCCTTTGACCAAGCGGTAAATATGCCAGATAAAGACTACAAACACGATCAGGAAACCAATCAGAATCATGGTCAACAAGCCTCCGATGATATAGCCTAGCAAACTGATCCAGAAAGTTTTAATCTGCCAATCGACATGACTTTCCAGCCAGGTTCCGCGCATTTCGTCACGCTTGATATAATTCATCACAATCGCGATAAATGGTGTAACACCAATAATAAATCCTAAAATATACAGGATATAAGTAATCAGATTATATTGTTTTAAATCATCTGCACTTGCCATTCGCTTTTTCCTTCTTATTATGCTTTTTATGGAGTTGGTAAAAAAACTATGCATGAGTTTTAAGCAGCTTTCAAATATTTTATGTTTAAAATCGGGTGCACATCTGCAATCTAGGGACTGTTTTTTCTGGAATAGAGAAAGCTGAAATAAAATTGTCTATAATGCTTTCCTTTTGTTCTCCCTTGAGTGTGTGATGTCTTCCAAGCAATACGATGTTCTCGTCATAGGCGCCGGTGCCTCAGGTTTAATGACAGCGTATATGGCTGCGCAACGTGGGCGTAGAGTCGTGGTGGTAGAAAAAGCCAATAAGGTTGGCAAAAAAATCCTGATGTCAGGTGGCGGAAAATGTAATTTTACGAATCTGTATGTCGAACCTGAAAATTACATTTCACACAATCCGCATTTTGTCATTTCGGCCCTGACTCGCTATACCAACTGGGATTTTATTGGACTGGTATGCGAATATGGCATCGAATATGAGGAACGCAAACATGGACAGTTGTTTACCTTAAATGGTGCCAAAGATATCCTGTCAATGCTATTGGCAGAATGCGATAAAACCGGTCTGGTCGAAATTAAAACCAATTGTGAAGTCAAAGCAGTCAATGCGGTAGATGATCAAGGTTTCCAGGTTGCAACGTCTTTGGGGTATTTTGAAGTTGAGTCTGTCGTGGTGGCATCTGGCGGTTTATCGATTCCTACGCTGGGCGGTTCAGGAATTGGCTATGAAATTGCAAAACAGTTTGGACATCATGTCTATCCGACCCGTGCCGGACTGGTCCCCTTTACTTTCTCTGATGGATTTAAAGACGTTACCACGCGTTTGAGTGGTAATGCCGTAGAAGCAACACTTTCTAATGAGCTTAATAGTTTTACCGAAGCGCTGCTATTTACCCATCGCGGCTTAAGTGGACCAAGTTCCCTGCAGCTTTCCAACTATTGGGATGTTGGTCAGAGTTTTAAGGTAGATTTCCTTCCAAGTGTTGATCTGTTGGATTTTTTCAAATCCAAAAAACAAAGCCAGCCGAAAGTCCTGCTACGTACGCTATTGAATGAATATTTACCGAAAAGTGTGGTTCTGGAATTGCAGAATTTGATCTGGGTTGATGTTGCAGAAACTTCAATCGGTAACATCAGTGATGATAAGCTGGAACAGATTGCGGCGCGTCTGCATGGTTTTGAAGTGAAACCCTCCGGAACTGAAGGCTACCGGACTGCTGAAGTGACTTTGGGTGGTGTAGATACCACTGAAATATCCTCAAAAACCATGGAAAGTAAAAAGCAGAAAGGCTTGTATTTTATTGGTGAAGTTCTGGATGTCACCGGACATTTAGGTGGCTATAACTTCCAATGGGCATGGTCATCTGCGCATGCCGCATCGGAATATGTTTAATCAATAGATGATCTGGATTAATACTTTATTCATTCCAGATAATCTGTTTTAAACAGGTTGAGATTGGCCGTACTTTCTAAACGGTTAATCGCAAGCTGCATTTTTCGCGTTGCTTCTCGCAGATGTAATGGCAGTTCATCTGCTGTAGATGCAATGAATGTATGCTGTAGTGCTTTCCACATATTGTTGATCTCCTTGTCCTTATATTTTTAATGCAAGAAGAATACCAAAATCATTTTAGTATTCACTTGAATATTATATATATTTTAAAGACCATATTCTATTTTTAAGTACGAAGCTGGATTTCACTTTTAGTTAAATTCATCAGTTTCAGGAAGTTCCTTTTCCAGCTCTTGCTCAGACTGTTCGTCCTGTTTGCTCTTCACAAAAATAAATCGGTAGGCGGCAGTAAAAAAGCCAATGGTAATTCCTGCGATGACTAAAGGCGCCAGGACCTTGTTAGGTTTCTTGGTATTCATGCAATTTTCCTTAGGACTGAAAAAAATCGACCACTTAAGCGTGGTCGATTTCTCTTAGAAATAACAGGTTATTTCAGGTCATCTTTGTTTTGGGTAGAACGGTCAATATCAACATTCGGCTCTTTTTCTCCGGTTGAACCAAATGGATTATTGGCTGGCGGATGAGTCGGATCGACTTTTACTGAATCCGGTACAGCTTGATCCTCGCCCGGGACCGGATCAATACCCAAAGACTCATCATCCTGTGGCGCAGTCGTAAGGATGGCCGGTGTCGTATGAGATAAATCGTCATCTATAGGGGTATTATCTGAGTCTTGATTTGGCACGATACCTGCTCCTGGAGTTGTGATTGAAGAATCATTAGTACCTGTTCCGGTAGTACGGTTTTTGCCACCTAAGCCAGAGAATATACTGTTTTCAGCTTTGTCTTTGACCGGATTTGGATGTTTAGCTTCTCGTTTGGCTTTGTCAATCAGATCTGTAAGTACACGCTCAGCAGGTTGACGGCCGCCCAGACCAAATGCCAAGGCAAATGCCACCGCTACAGCACCTAGAGTTAAACCGAATGCCAGGTTAACAATTGAATCGGCAATGCCCATGGCACGCAGACCCATTGCTACAACTAGTCCCATGATCAGAACACGAACCAGATTCCCTAACCAGTGTGAACTCTTGTATTCGCCGCGCTGTACGATATTGGCAACGATATTGGCCAGCCAGAAACCGATAACCAGAATTACCGCACCTAGCAGGATGTTGGCACCAAAGTAGATGAACATCGCAATCAGGCCACTGATCTGTTCAAAGCCAAGGCGATTCGCTGCTTCCGATACTGCAAATAGCATGGTGAAGAAAACGATCAGATAACCGACTACACTTGAAAGTTTAGTCGTTCCTAAAAAGCGCTGGACGTCCAGTTTGGCAGGAACTTCATCAACACCTGTACCGGCGATTACTTCAACTACCAGAGCAGCAACCAGTTTAGACACCACATAAGCCAGTATCAGAATCAACGCAGCAGCGATGATATTTGGAATGGCATTCATGATTTCATACAGCATGGCTGTAGCAGGCTGAGAAATTGCCTCGATACCGAGTGCTTCAAATGCAATGATGAGTGCAGTAATAATGACCACGGCGAAGATGAATGTACCAATTACCTGGGCGACATTCGAGTTTTTAAAAATTCCTACTTTTTCAGCATGCTGTTGTAAATTAAAACTATTTACCAGTCCTTCCACGATACCACGTAAAATTTTAGCCAGGATATAACCGACAAAAATGATCACTGCAGCAATAAAGATATTTGGTAAATAACTTACGACATCAGTCAGCATATTTTCAACCGGTAACAACAGACCGTTGAGACCTAGAATCGAGAGTACGATTGGCAAAAATAGCAACAGGATTAACCAGTAAACAATTTGACTGATGTTTTGGCTGATCGGACTGACACCTACTTCCGCACTGAGTTTTTCATCCAGTTGCGTTCGGTCAAGTACCTTCTGCAATCCCATCTTGACCAGATTGGCTACAATCCAGCCTATGAATCCAATTGCAATTGCACCTAGTAACTGCGGGATAAATAACAGGAACTGCTCGATCATATTACTGAATGGACCACTGACACCAGTAAGATTCAGTACATTCAGTGCACCAATCACGGCAATAATCAGAATAATCCAGAATACGACACGGGCAACAATACTTTCTACATTAGAGTGATGGCCTGTCGCCGTATTTAAGTGTGTATTGGTCCCCAGTTTCTGCAAGAGCTTTTTAACAGCTGCCGAAACCAGTAACGCAATGATCCAGCCAATTACTAAGATGGCAATTGCACTAAGAATGGGATAAAACTGATCCCAATAGTACATTGCATCGAAGCCACCACGCGGGCTTCTCATATAATCATTCATGTTGTTCTACCCTCATTGTTATTAAGCTATTTATCTGAAATCGGGGCATGTCCCTGAAGCAATCAGCCCCTTCTTCTTCCGGATTCATATTTGGATTTGATGTTTTCAGACTTACACCAGGTAGATGGCACTGCCTTCAAACATCATGCTCCATTGCAAAAAAGCCCCAGTGGTTCACTAGAGCTTTTCAGGTATTTTTAGTTATTGGGTGGCCTGCCCATCAGTCGCGGTTGCAGTTGCTTCTGTACCATCAGTTGCAGTTGCTTCAGTTCCATTATTCATGGTAGCAGTGCCTTGTGTAGGCTCACCGACTGGGGTAGAATTATTTGGGGTAGCAGGCTGCACATTTGGATTTGGATGCCCAGCAGGCGCATCACTTGCATCTGGCTTCATGTCAGAAAACATATAAAACAGTAGGGCAAGTAAAAAAATACCGACCAAAATCAAGATATAAACAGGGATACGCTTTTTCTGCGTCACGTCTGCCTGATGATTCAAAGGTGGTTTTTTATTGAAATCATCGACCATAACCATCCTCACTCTTTGTTATTCATAAGTAGATTTTTAGAATAACAAGCTGTGAATAAGGCTTCTGTGACAAAACATGGTGAGATGGTGACGAGATGTAAGTCACTAATCCCTCAGAATTCTCTCATTGATGCCTTGGTTAAAATAGCCGTTTTACTGAGGTATGTTGCATATCGACTGGGGTTTGGTGTTCATCTTTCAACTGCACCCCTGAAAGCTTAAGTTCGCAGGATTTACGCATCAATGCCACCAGTCGCTGAATGGCAATTGGATATGCCAGACCTGCAGGCCGCACATTGGAAATACAGTTACGCAAGGCATCATGACAGCCTTTAAAAGCATTATAAGTATAGTAAATACCCATACTGTCTGGTGAGCTTAAGCCTGGCCGCTCACCAATCAGCATAACCAGCATTTTGGCTTTCAAGATTTCTGCGACTTCATCCCCTAAAGCGACCCGACTGCCTTGTGCAATTACCATGGGCGCAACCTTCCAGCCTCCCTCCTTGCAAGCGTCTATCAAGGCTGGAACAAAATAAGGTGCATTTTCCTCAATAGCACGCGCCGACAGCCCATCTCCCAGCACAATGGCTACATCCCAATGTTGCTGATGTTCGGCCCGGTATTGCTGCAACATCGTTTTGGATTGTTGTGAAAGCACACGCCCGAGATCGGGACGTTTAAGATAAAGATCTTTCTCTACCGCCTGACTGTCAATTTCCAGAATGGGTAGTCCTGTTTTACTCAAACCCGCTTTTAACGATTCAACATCAAGTGGCTTCAGTACGGCATCTTTGGCCTGAGCATGCGCTAGCTGAAATTCCAGACTTGGTCGAGTCGGCAAGCTGCCACCAGTTCGGCCTAAGGCAATCCGTGCATCAGTAAAAGCTTTCAATTTCTGCCAGGGATTATCCTGTAATTGGGACTCAAATTTCACATCGGCAATCAGTTTCATAGTACTTCCTCAAGACAGGATTAGACGTGAAAATTGCTTCGGTAGCTCGGTCGGCCAGTGCAGCTGATTGGACTGTTGCGCCAAAATTCCCTGCTGCTCCAGCCAGTGGTCAAATTCGGGGGCCGCTTTTAATCCCAGTAATTGCCGGATGTAGAGCGCATCATGAAAGGAGGTCGTCTGATAATTCAGCATCACATCATCTGAACCGGGAATACCCATGATAAAATTCAGTCCGGCATTGGCAAGCAAGGTCAGCAGTACATCCATATCATCCTGATCGGCATCGGCATGGTTGGTGTAGCAAATATCGCAGCCCATTGGCACACCGAGCAGCTTGCCACAAAAATGGTCTTCCAGTCCGGCCCGGATAATCTGCTTGCCGTTATACAGATATTCCGGCCCGATAAAGCCGACTACAGTATTGACCAGCAAGGGATTAAACTTACGTGCCACGGCGTAGGCACGCGCTTCCACAGTCTGTTGATCCACGCCATGATGGCCATTGCTAGACAAGGCACTGCCCTGTCCGGTTTCAAAATACATGACATTTTGGCCCACGGTGCCGCGTTGCAGGCTTAAGGTCGCCTCATAACCTTCCTGCAACAGCGCCAGATTGATGCCGAAACCGGTATTGGCTTTTTCGGTTCCCGCAATGGACTGGAACATTAAATCAATCGGAACATTTTTATTTGCCAGCTGAATGCCGGACGTGATATGGGTCAAAACACAAGACTGGGTCGGAATCTTATATTCCTGGATAATATGATCGAGCAGTTTGAGCAGCTCAGTCAAATTCTGCAGATTATCTGTCGCCGGGTTGATTCCGATGACCGCATCTCCATTGCCATACATCAGTCCATCCAGAATCGAAGCTGAGATTCCCATCAAATCATCAGTCGGATGGTTCGGCTGCAAGCGGGTGGAAAGATGCCCTTTCAGACCAATGGTATTTCTAAAACGTGTGATTACACGACATTTTTTTGCCACTAGAATCAGATCCTGATTGCGCATAATCTTGCTCACTGCCGCGACCATTTCCGGAATCAGACCCATTTTTAAAGCAGCAAGTTTTTCTGTGGTGGCATCTGCACTGAGCAGCCAGTTACGAAAATCTCCAACAGTAAAATGCGAGATCGGATAAAAGGCATCAGCATCATGTTCATCCATGATCAGGCGGGTGACCTCGTCCTTTTCATAAGGAACCACTGCTTCTTGCAAAAACTGCTGTAACGGCACTTCTGCCAGACACATTTGTGCAGCGACCCGCTCGGTTGCATCAGTGGCCGCAATCCCTGCCAGCTGATCACCAGAACGTTCAGGCGTAGCCTTGGCCAACAGGGTTTTTAAATCCTCAAAAACATAATACTGACTGGCCACATTGATCTGATACAGCATAAGCGTTTTCTCCCTGATAGATAATTTATTTCAATTCCTTTTCTGCTGCCTCGATACGGGCAAATTCTTCTTCCGGTGTACCTACCACCAGATGATGACGGCTATACAGCAGGAAATAGAGAATCAGTGCAATGTAAATGGCAGCTGCCATTAACCAGACTTTTGGATCAACCAGAAAGCCTGCGACCACTGCAATGGCTGCAAGTACTAAAGCAATCGATGCCGTGACAATACCACCTGGTGCTTTATATGGACGTGCCAGATTTGGTCGAGACAGTTTAAGCTTGATGTAGGACATCATCATCAAGACATAGGAAATAGTGGCACCAAAGACTGCCATCAGAATCAGCAGATCACCTTCACCCGAAAGGGACAACAGGAAGCCAATAATCCCCGGAATAATGATGGCCAAATAAGGTGCATGATTGCTGTTGGTCAAGGACAGTTTTTTCGGTAAATAACCGGCACGTGAGAGTGCAAAAATTTGACGGGAATAGGCATAGATAATCGAGAAGAAACTGGCGATCAGACCCGCCAGCCCGACAAAATTCACGAAACTTGCCATCCAGGTATTGGCGCCATACACTGCAACCAAGGCATCCACCAGTGGTGCACCAGAATCTTTCAGCGTATCTGCACCTGCTGCGCCAGGACCGAGCAGCAAAATACTCAGGGCAAAGAATGCCAGAATCAGCATGGAACCAATCAGGCCACGCGGCAAGGATTTGGCTGGCTCTTTGGCCTCCTCGGCTGCCAGTGGCACCCCTTCAACTGCCAGAAAAAACCAGATCGCATAAGGCACTGCTGCCCAGATACCCAGATAACCCAATGGCAGGAAACTGCTTGCACCAACTGCTTTCGTACTGACTGCAATATCAAACAGGTTTGCACTATCAAAATAGGGCAACATGCCAAAGATAAACACCATCAAGGCAATCGCGGCAATGGCGGTGATCACAAACATGATTTTGAGTGCTTCACCTACACCTTTCAGATGCAAGCCCATAAAAACCAGATAGCTCACCAGATAAATGATCCAGCCGCCAATACCAAACAAGGCCTCGCAATAGGCGCCAATAAAACAGGCAATTGCTGCCGGAGCAATGGCATACTCAATCAGGATGGCACTTCCGGTCAGATAGCCGCCAAAGGGGCCAAAAGCAGTACGGGCAAAACTGTATCCCCCACCGGCGGTAGGCAGCATGGTCGACATTTCGGACATGGCCAAGCACATACACAGATACATGAATGCCACTACAATGGTCGCAATAAACATACCTCCCCAGCCCGCCTGTGCCAGACCGAAATTCCAGCCGGCAAAATCACCGGAAATCACATACGCGACCCCCAGACCAACAAGAAGCAGCCAGCCTACAGCACCCTTCTTGAGCTGTCGCAAGGCAAAATAATCTTCCTGTACTGCTGTTTCAGTCACACCGGTATCAATCACACTTTTTGATTCTGACATAGCAACCTCGTTATTTTTATCGTTGTTCCCTGAAAATATGCATAAGTCGTACCAGTTACGGGAGCTACAGCGAAGACATCCGGAACGCTGCCTTTCAGCGATGAAATGCGTTATAATTATCCACCTTTTCATTTATACACCCGAGTTATATGGCGTATCGTCAACAAAGTGTATCGCTTGATCTTGATACTGACGTCACACATCAATGCATGCTGCACTACAGCCGCGATCAGCATCTGATTGGAATTATTGAATTCAGCAAGCCAAGCTTCCTGCTTCGCTGGCAGGATCTGGAATATTTCCGTCGCCGTACCGAGGAATTTTCCGTGATGCCTTTTCCGGACTGTGTCAATGCAATGATTATCGATATTCGAGATGTAACGGCATGGCTGGATAATGAAGTGCCAATTATTCCGTGGCGCTTACTGGAAGAAGACTGTCCAGTGCGTCTGGTCGTGCCTGCAGACCGTATTGAGCACTATGCAGGATTCTTTGAACCGACCTGGCTCAGCTCCGATGTCGAAACCGCCATTCAGGAAATCCGTGAATCCATGGATATGTTTGTACATTAAGCTTGAAACAAAAAACCTCCGCAATGGAGGTTTTTTATGACTTATTGTTTTTTCGTCTTTTGAACCTAAGCCTCATACCTATTTGCATCTTGTCCCTGATCCACCAGGTTTTCTTTTTAAGTCAGTAACATTTCAGCAATAAATTCAGCTTGAGTCCTGCTGGAATTATCCACTAAGATGAATATAAACGAGCATTTAGACTTTATAGCAATAATCTTAATACAGTCTCAGCACAAAAATAGGCTCGATCATAATAATGGAAAAATGGAGTTTCACGATGAAATTAAAATCTCAATTGGCTACCTTGCTGTGTGCCACCCCGCTGATCTTGGGACTGAGTGCCTGTAGTGATAATCAGGCGCCAAATACTCAGCAAAGCGGCGAGAAGGCTTCCGGCACACTCAATAAAATCAAACAGTCCGGCACCATTGTTTTAGGTTATCGCGACTCCTCGATTCCATTTTCCTATATTGCCGACAACCCGAATCAACCCGTCGGCTATGCGCATGATCTGCAACTAAAAGTGGTCGAAGCCGTCAAACAGAAGCTGAACATGCCTGATCTAAAAATCCGTTATAACCTGGTAACCAGCCAGAACCGGATTCCTCTGGTTTCCAATGGTACGGTTGATCTGGAATGTGGATCGACAACTAACAACAAAGAACGTCAGCAACAGGTCGATTTCTCAGTCGGCTTCTTTGAAGTGGGTTCCCGCCTGTTAACCGCAACCGATTCCGGAATCAAGGACTTTAGCGATCTTAAAGGTAAAAAGGTCGTCACCACTGCCGGCACCACATCTGAACGTTATATCCGCCAGCACGAAAAAGAACTGGGTATTGGTGAAATTATTTCTGCCAAAGATCATGCAGAATCCTTTTTGATGCTGCAAAATGGCCGGGCTGCAGCCTTCATGATGGATGACATTCTGCTGGCCGGAGAAAAATCCAAGGCTAAAAATCCTGAGAAGTGGCACATTGTTGGCACTGCCCCGATTCATGAAATTTATGGCTGTATGCTGCGTAAGGGTGACCCCGAGTTTAAGCAGGTTGTGGATGATGCTATTAAAGCCACGTATAGCTCCGGTGAAATCAACAATATGTATAAAAAATGGTTCCAGTCGCCTATTCCACCCAAGAATATCAACTTGAACTATGCCATGTCTGATGCGTTAAAAAATTTGATCAGCAACCCGCATGACCGTGATCAATAAGCATTGAATCTTATCCACCTTACTTAAGCCTAATATGTTTAAGGATCTTTGTTGGAGTTGCGATGAATTATAGCTGGAATTGGGGTGTCTTATTGCAACCGACCGGGATTGGGGATACCACCTATCTGAACTGGATCATGACGGGTATTGGCTGGTTGGCTGTGATTGCGATTATCGCCTGGTCAATTGCCATGCTGCTGGGTAGCCTCTTAGGCATCATGCGGACCTTACCCAGTCCTACAGCTCGGGCTATTGGAACGGCCTATGTGACCATTTTCCGTAATGTGCCTTTACTGATCCAGTTATTTATCTGGTTTTATGTGGTGCCCAACTTTCTGCCCAGCTATATTCATAACTGGTGGATCAATGATTTAGGCGCCAATACCACGGCACTAATTTCTGCCAGTATCGGCTTGGGGCTGTTTACCGCAGCGCGGGTTTGCGAACAGGTACGTACCGGGATTGAAGCTATTCCAAGCGGACAGGTCAATGCCGGCTATGCCATGGGTTTTAGCACTGCACAATTGTATCGCTATGTGATCTTACCGCAGTCTTTCCGTTTGATCTTGCCACCGCTCAGTTCTGAACTGACCAACTGCGTCAAGAATACCTCGGTGGCTTCACTGGTCGGGGTTGCAGAAATCATTTCCCAGATGAAAACCATCAGTGAATACACCCAGAATACCATCGAGATTTACACCTACGTCACCCTGATTTTTATCCTGATCAATGTCTGCTTAATCAGTTTCATGAATTTTCTGGAAAAGCGCTTTCAGGTACCTGGACTAATTGCAGGAGTGAAATAATGGAAGGGTTCACTGCATTTTTTCAGGATTTACAGCTTTCCGCACCAGCACTCTGGCATGGTTTCAGTATCACTTTAAAAGTTGTATGTTTTGCCACGGTTGGCGGGATTCTGATTGGTACCTTGCTTGCTTTGATGCGGCTGTCATCAATCCGGGTATTGAAATGGCTTGCCAAAGGCTATGTGAATCTGTTTCGCTCCATTCCCCTGCTGCTGGTGCTGATGTGGTTCTATTTTGCTGTGCCCTTTATCTATACCGGGCTGACTGGCAAATACCTGACTATGGATACAGCCCTGGTATCCAGTATTGTCGCCTTTATGCTGTTTGAAGCCGCCTATTTTTCGGAAATTGTCCGTGCCGGGATTCAGTCCATTCCGAAGGGTCAAACCGATGCTGCCTCTGCACTGGGGATGAGTTATGGCCAGTCCATGCGACTGATTGTTCTGCCTCAAGCCTTTCGCAAGATGACACCGCTGTTATTACAACAGACTATTATTCTGTTTCAGGACTCGACCATGGTCTATGCCATTGGCCTGCTGGACTTTTTCCGTACCAGCTATGTCCGGGGGGACCTGATGTCTTTACTGACCCAATATATTCTTTTTGCCGGCTTGGTGTATTTCACCGTTAGCCTGATTGCCACGTATATCGTGAAAAAATTACAGCAGAGGTTAACTGTATGAACGAAGCCAAAGTCATGATTGACCTCCAGCATGTCAGTAAATGGTATAAAGATTTTCAAGTACTGACTGACTGCACGACGCAGATCCGGCAAGGTGAAGTTGTCGTTGTCTGCGGTCCTTCAGGCTCAGGAAAATCCACCCTGATTAAAACCGTCAATGGCCTAGAACCTATCCAGCAAGGCAATATTCTGGTCGATGGAATTAAAATTAATGATCCGAAAACAAATTTGAATAAATTACGCAGTCGCGTCGGCATGGTCTTCCAACATTTTGAATTGTTCCCGCATCTCAGCATTACCGAAAACCTGAGCATTGCCCAGATCAAGGTATTGGGCCGTTCTGAAGCCGAAGCCAAACAGAAAGGGCTTGCCTATCTGGATCGTGTCGGCTTAAGTGCGCAAGCCAATAAATATCCGGCACAACTTTCTGGCGGACAACAGCAACGTGTTGCGATTGCCCGTGCATTGAGTATGGATCCGATTGCCATGTTATTTGATGAACCGACTTCTGCACTTGATCCCGAGATGATTAATGAAGTGCTCGATGTCATGGTCGGACTGGCCCAAGAAGGTATGACCATGATGTGTGTCACGCATGAAATGGGCTTTGCCCGACAGGTCGCCAACCGGGTGATCTTTATGGATCAGGGAAAAATTGTGGAAGATTGCAGTAAAGACGATTTCTTCAATACCCCGCGTGGTGAGCGTGCCCAGCAATTCCTGAACAAGATTCTGCACTAAGCTGTCATTATTCACCTTGCAGATAAACAAGCTCATCCAAGGATGAGCTTGTTTATCTGCAAGTCAGACTTACCAGTAATTTTCTACTGCAATATTTCCTTCACCACGCCGGTTCATGGTTAGGCCACGGGCCTTTAAAGCTTCTTTGGTGTCGTTCACCATCTCCGGATTACCGCAAAGCATGACATGGGTCGTTTCCGGATTAAACGTTAAACCCGCTACCTTTTCCAGTTCACCATTGGCAATCAGCACCGGTAAGCGGTCGTGCAAAGGTGCATCAGGTTCACGGGTAATCACCGGGATAAATTTAAAACCGCTATGCCCTTCGCCAAAGGTCTGGGCAATTTCCTGAATCCGCTCTACATAAGCAAGTTCATCCTGGGTGCGTACACTATAAACCAGATTGATCTTTTCGTATTTGCTCCAGGTTTCAAAGTCTTGTAACATGCAGATAAATGGTGCCAGACCCGTCCCAGTACCCATTAGCCACAGGTCTTTCGGTAAAGGCAACTGATAACGTGCCAGAGTCAGATAGCCATAAGAAATTTTTTCCAGAAACAGCTCATCCCCGACTTTGAGATGCTGTAAATTGGAAGTAAATTTACCTTCGGGTACGACTACCGAGAAAAACTCCAGGATTTCATCAAAAGGGGATGAAACCACTGAATAGGCACGAACTACCAGTTCATCTCCCACCTGTAGGCCAATACGCGCAAACTGTCCGGCCGTAAACTTGAAATGTGCCGGGCGCGTCATCGTAAAACTAAATAATGTATTGGTCCAACGATGTACAGATAAAACTTTTTCTTGGGTAAATTTTTCAATTGACATGATTTCAACGTGGCATGAAAGACTATGCTCATGGTAGCATGGCAGCATAATTTATTAATATTTTTTAAATGTTAAGGCTCTACTCATGCGCATGACTTTACGCCAATTGGCTGTTTTTGTAGCAGTGGCACAAGAGGGTACCGTAACGAAGGCTAGCGATGCCGTCAAGCTTACACAAAGTGCGGCTAGTATGGCGTTAGCAGATCTGGAAGATGGTCTGGGTGCTCCACTATTTGACCGTCTGGGCAAACGCTTACAGCTGAATGATCTAGGGCGCTTTCTTCTCCCTCAAGCCCTGGAAATTTTAGGTCGCTGTGAATCGTTTGAACAAGTCGCCAAAGGCGAGCTGCAAAGTATCGATTTACGTTTAGGCGCAACTCTGACAATTTCAGATTATCTGATTCCTGACCTGATGGCCGATTTCCTGAAAATTCAGCCGCAAACCCATTTACAGCTTCAGGTTGGCAATACCCGTCAAATGATTGAAGCGGTAAATCAGTTCCAGCTGGATCTTGCCCTGATCGAAGGCTCCTGTCATCTTCCGCAGTTACAATGTATCCATTGGCGTGATGATGAGCTGGCCGTATGCTGTGCACCAGATCATCCCCTTGCACAATTGAACCGTGAGCTGACCGCTGAAGACTTCAAATCTGTGGAATGGATTTTGCGTGAAGAAGGTTCAGGTACCCGTGAAGTGTTTGACAATGCCATTTTAAAAGATGTGCCAGATGCCAGCATTCGTCTCACCCTTGGACATAATGAAGCCATCTTGAAAATTGTAGCAGGTGGAATCGGCATGTCCTGTATTTCCAAACTTGCGATTGAACCATTACGTGAGAAAGGTCAATTGGTGATTCTGGATACCCCATTCTGGTCGTTGACTCGTCCGCTATTTATGCTGGTGCATCGCCAGAAATATCAGGGCCCAGGGCTAAAAGCCTTTATGAATTTTTGTGAAAGCTAACAATAAAAAAAAGCACCTGAAGGTGCTTTTTTTATTACCATCTATTTTTAAATTGCCCTTCACATGGCTCGCCATCACGATCACCATCCATCATTGTTCCAGGGCAATGATTAATAAAGAATACCGCCTCTTCGTAAGAACGCATTTCTGAACAATGCTTTCGACCATCACAACTATATAAGTCAGCATGATTTGTTCTAGGGTTATTTACCAGCTGAGATGTATTAGTTACTTCAGCAGCCTGCATTTTTAATGTTTCTCTTTGATATATTCCCGATATAAATGGAATAAAAATAGCACCGAATATAGTTAAAATAATTAAACCAACAAGAAAATTTATAAAATTAAATCCCTTTGTCTTCTTCTCTGTTTTCCGCAGATTACTTTTTCTTTGATTGGGATTATTCACAAATTTACTCTGTGGTATATGACGATCAATTTCAACTTTAACATCCAGCCGGACAATATGGTCTGCCTTAAACTTTCCATTATCTTCCACAATCAGAAACTTTAATTTTTCCCCAATTCTTGGCGGAATTTTTTTATTGGGAAAGTCTGTGACATGAAAAAATAATTCTTTAGATTGCCCTTCGATCTGAATAAAACCAAAACCACGCTCTTCGTGAAAAGTTTTAATTTTCCCCTCTTGAAACATAATTCACTCTTATCTTTAATATTTTTAATAATTGTAATGAAAAAGAGACTATAAAGCTTTCTTGATTTTTTTGATGCTGAAACAAAAAAGCACCGCAAGGTGCCTGTTAAAATTGAAGAATAGATAAATTCCAAGTTAAAAATAGAAAATAGGCACTCTCTAGCGTAACTTTAAACTTCACCAAAAATCATAAAACCAACAGCTGATACCAATGCCAGCCATAGTGTCGGACTAAAGAAAAGTGAATTGCGTACCGGAACAGACACTGTAGGTGCCAAGGACTGTAAGGCAACAATATCTGGCACAAACTCATCCTGCACTTTAATATCAAGGCGCACCATATTGTCCAGTTTCATCTGACCTTGGTCGACAATGACTCTAAATTTAAGCCGTTCTCCGATTTGTGGTTCAATTTCAGGCGAAGGTAAATCCTGTAGCTTAAAACCTAATTCTTGAGCTTCTCCTGTGATCTGCAAAATACCCACAGCACCTTCGCAATCATAAGCTTTGATTTTTCCATCCTTAAACATGACATTTATCTCTATTAATCAACAAATGTATTTTAATTGAGGAGAAATAGGGAGGATTGTAGAGCTTTGGTGGAAATTTTATTGTTTGCGTAAAGAAAAACAGGCTTTAGGTTACAAAGCCTGTTTTAAACCTGCCACTGACAAATTCTTATATAAATAAAGAGGCACGAATGCCTCTTTATTTAGCCCTACCCATTGTAGATTAGCGCTTAAGGTTTGATAATAATGCAGAAGTAATTGACTGGTTATGTGCAGCAACCTTAGATTTTTTAGCTTTCTTTGATTTGTCTTCGACACGTTCAATCTTGATCGCTTTATATTTGTCACCATTTTCAACCACATTAAATTTCACGCGTTCATTGCGTTTTGGTTCCCCTTCTGCTGCAGGGAAGTCTGAAATATGGAAGAAGACATCTCCTTCAGTGCAGCCAATAAAACCGAAACCTTTGGCAGAATCATACTTCTTGATTTTGCCCTGATACAATTCATCTTTCATGCTGTTGTCCTATTCTGAAAATGCCTTTTCTACATTATATAAAAAAGAGGCTGTAGTAGCCCCTTTTTTCATTCCATTCAAAAATTAGTCTTTTTGAACTGAACCGAAGATTTTATCGCCAGCATCGCCAAGACCCGGAACGATATAACCATTTTCATTTAAACCGCTGTCAATGGATGCAGTAAACATAATGACATCCGGATGTGCAGCTTCTACACGTTTAATCCCTTCCGGCGCAGCCACCAGAACCATCACACGAATGTCTTTACAGCCGCTGGCTTTCAGCACGTCAATTGCCGCTACAAGAGAAGAACCTGTCGCCAACATTGGATCAATGATCATTGCGATACGGTTTTGTACGTCTGGAACCAGTTTTTTATAGTAAGTACGTGCTTCCAGGGTTTCTTCATCACGCTCTAAACCAAGTACAGATACTTTTGCGCTTGGGATCAGGTTAAGGAAACCATCGAGCATGCCAATACCGGCACGTAGAATCGGCACAACCGTGATTTTTTTACCGGCAATACGGTCAACCGTTACAGCCCCATTCCAGCCGTTAATGTCGTGTTCAACCATTGGCAGGTCTTTGGTCGCTTCATAAGTCAGAAGCATCGTCACTTCTTGAGCTAACTCACGGAAGTTCTTGGTACTGATATCTGCACGACGGAGTAAACCAAGTTTATGTCGGATGAGCGGATGACGGATTTCATGGATTGCCACGGGAGAACACCTAAAAGGTTAAAGATAAATTTCCGCTATTATAAAGGCATTTATTCGTTTGTATAAATAAAAAAGCCCCCAATCATGGAGGCTTTTTTTGTAATAACATTAATCTTTGCAGATATTAGTTAAAACCACTTTGTACCAGAGTAAAAATGAACTGCTGTAATTCAGGTGACATTGCAAAGAATGCATACTTAGATACTGCAATCACTGGATCTGGGTAGACACCAATCACAAGTACCGCAAGCGCAGCAAGAAGCACCATGATACCGCCGACTTTTTGACCCCAATGATTCACCGCATCTAGACGTGGTGTTTCAGGCGGTGTCATATAAAGTACAACCATTACACGCAGATAATAATACAAACCGATACCAGAGCCCAAGATAACCATTGCACTCAGGAACCATGCTTCGCCTGCAACTGCAGTTTTAATCACCAGGAATTTACCGATAAAACCGGCAGTTAAAGGAATACCTGCAAGAGACAACATCATGACGGTTAATACAGCAGTCAATACCGGACGGCGCCAGAACAGACCACGGTATTCAGCCAGACTACCCGCTTCGTCAGTATTGTTATACGGACTAGACATCAGTGTCACGACACCGAACGCACCAATCGTCGTTAACACATAGGTAATCACGTAGACGTTTACACTTTCAAAAGTCGCAAAACCTTGAACCTGCAAGAAATCGGTATTACGCGAAGTAACGATGGCAACCAGCAAATAACCAAAGTGTGCAATTGAAGAGTATGCCAGGATACGTTTCAAGTTCACCTGACGAACCGCCAGCAAGTTACCTGCAAGGATAGACAGAACTGCAATAATCGAAATGATAGTGACGAAGCTGTCCGCCAGGATTAGGCCTGAAGACAAAGCATAACGAACAAACAGACCAATCATTGCCACTTTCGCTACTGTCGCAAGGAAAGTCGCGATTGGTGCTGGCGCACCCGCGTATACGTCTGGTGTCCATTTGTGGAATGGTGCCAGCGATAATTTAAATGCCACAGCAAATACAATTAATGCCAGACCAATCACGACAGCCGGTTGGCTGAATGCAGTAAACAGCTTGCCCGGTTCTGCAACGAAACTTAAGCTGCCGGTATAAGCATAAACATAGGCCATACCCATCAACAGCATTGCAGATGCCGTTGCTGAAAGCACCAGATATTTCACACCTGCTTCAAGCGATTGAGAACGTTGATGTGTATATGCCAACAAGCCGTATACAGGGATCGACATCAATTCAAGGCTGATAAAGAATGATGCATAGTGCGAGCTTGCTACCATCAGCAGGGCACCCGCAACGGATATCAGCATCAAGATATACAGCTCTTCACGGTTATCTTTATAAGTTTCGATGTAGGCATGTGACAGAGTGCTACATGCAAGTGCAGCAATCAGGATCACAAACTGGTACAGCATCGTAAACGGATCTACGAGGAACAGATTCATCACATTGGCAGGTGCAAATACGCCCGCCAACAAAACGAAAATGATATAAATCGCAGCAAGGTTTAAACCAATCACTGTGGTTGTAGCCACCAGATTATGGTTACGCTTGATTGCGGTCAGCAACATCACGACGATCGCAGTTAACGACACGATCATCACAGGTGCTAGAGGCATAAGCTCAGAAAAAGACATTGTGAAGTTCATGGCTTATTGGATCTCCACATTTTCAAGTTGAGTCGTTACTTGATTAGTAACTTCAACCACTTCTTGAACTGGAATGTAGCTATTCGCTAACCACGCCATGCTTGAGTTTGAAATATCAAGGAAGCTTTGTGGATATAGACCAAGCCAAAGTAGACCAAACGCACAGATCAGCAATAATACAGTTTCACGTGCATTTAGATCTTTTAACGGATTTGTATAGTGCTGCTTTTGTGCTTCACTTGGTACACCAAACAGGGATTTGTGAATCAGGATCAGACCGTACAGACCCGCAAACACCAAGCTGATCGCAGCAAGAATGGTAAACGCCGGGAATTGTGCATAAGCACCCATCAGGATCAGGAACTCACCAATGAAGTTACCTAGACCCGGAATACCCACCAATGCCGCAACGAAGAACATCAGGAAGAATGCAAGATACGGGAACTGACCACGCATACCACCCATCAAACGCATATCACGCGTATGCACACGCTCGTATACCTGACCGCACATAATGAACAGTGCAGCAGATGAAATACCATGTGCCAACATCATGATCATCAAACCCTGGAAGGTCAGGATGTTACCTGCATAGATTGCAAGTAAAACGAAGCCCATGTGTGAAATAGAGGTATAAGCCAACAGGCGTTTCATGTCTGTTTGCTGGAAAGCACACCAAGCACCGTAGAAGATACCAATTAAACCCAGGATGATCGCGAAGTCTGCAAACTGTGCAGATGCTGCCGGGAAGAATGGAATCACAAAACGAAGCAGGCCGTATGCAGCTGTCTTAATCAAGATACCTGCAAGATCGACAGAACCCGCTGTTGGTGCTTGTGCATGTGCATCTGGTAACCAGCCGTGTAATGGGAAAACTGGAAGTTTTACCGCAAAACCGATGAATAAACAGATCATGAATGCATAAGCAACTGCTGGAGCCTGAGCATCAAGCGTATTCGCCACACCTAATAAA
This sequence comes from Acinetobacter sp. 226, assembly GCF_048147925.1. Taxonomy (NCBI): domain Bacteria; kingdom Pseudomonadati; phylum Pseudomonadota; class Gammaproteobacteria; order Moraxellales; family Moraxellaceae; genus Acinetobacter; species Acinetobacter sp. 226. The sequence continues at coordinate 60,768 of NZ_JAYWYX010000015.1, forward strand.
TAGTTGTAGTCGAAACGGATTTCGCCAGTCAGGGTGTAGCCTACTGTGACCAGACCCAGGATACCAATCAGCATCACCAGACCTGCGACCTGCGTGTAGATGAAGAACTTGGTTGCTGCATATACGCGTGACTTGCCTGCTGCCCCTTTATGACCCCAAAGGGCAATCAGGAAGTAGATTGGCACCAGCATCATCTCCCAGAAGAAGAAGAACAGGAACAGGTCAATCGCGAGGAATACACCAATTACACCACCCAAAGACCATAACAGGTTGAGGTGGAAGAAACCCACATTCTTTTGAATCTCACCCCATGAACAGCCGACTGCCAAAACACCTAGAAGTGCAGTCAAACCAACCATAAGAAGTGATAAACCATCCACTGCAAGGTGAATGTTAATGCCCAGAGTTTGAATCCAAGGCAGTTTGAATTCGGCAGCCCACGAAGGTGTAGCACCGCCTAATTCATAGTTATAAGTACCAGTCTGCCAAAGGACGATAGTCAAGACCAACGTCACCAGCATACCGATCAACGCGATATAACGCGGCAAGTGCTGGTCGAGTTTATCGACCAACCAGCATATGAAACCTGCAATGAACGGAATGAGGATCAGAGCCGGCAAAATAATATTGTTTGGAGCTTCCATTTTATTTCCCCACAACCTGAATCACGATCAAGATCATCAGTAGGACAACGACACCGAGCCCCATACTAGATGCATATTCACGCACTAAACCGGTTTGACGTGAACTTGTAAAGCTGTTACCACCTTTAACAAGTGCAGGAAGTACCAGCCACAGGCCATCAATCGGATCACGACCAAAGATCTTCGCGAACAATAAGTATGGCTTCACGAAAATGATGTCATAAAGCGTATCGAAACCTAATGCATTACGGCAGATATTGACCAGACCAGCACCCACAGAAGTAGCTGCAAAACGTTTTACTGCACTGTAAGCAAAAGCGAACAGTACTACACCGACTACCAGTCCTGTCAAAGCAACAGCGATTGCGATGTATTCAGCACCATGTGCACCTGCTTCAAGCGCTTCAGGAATAATAAAGGCTGGAATGCGTGCAGCATCAAGAATGCTCATTACCGGTGCTTTCAGAACGATCGCAAGACCTGTAGAAAGTACAGCAAGAATCGCCAATGGCGCCCAGTATGTTGCACCTTTGATTTCGTGATAAGGCGTGTTTTCTTTGCCGAAGAATACAACCCAGATTAAGCGGAATGTATAAATAGACGTTAAGAATGCACCTGCAACACCAACCCAGTACAGCGTGTTATATACCGGCAAACCGGCAACATGACTTTGCGTCCAGACTGCAGCAAGAATCGCGTCTTTTGAGAAGAAACCAATGGTCAGGAATGGGATCGCTGCCAATGCACCGCCACCAATCGCGAAACATGCAAACAGGAATTTGTTCTTGTAGAACAGACCGCCCATCTTGAAGATGTTTTGTTCGTGATGGTAAGCCAGAATCACCGCACCAGACGACAAGAACAAGAGTGCCTTGAAGAATGCGTGTGTCAGCATGTGGAATAGGCCTGCCTGATACGCTTCAGCACCTACAGCCATAAACATATAACCCAGCTGACTCATAGTTGAGTAAGCCAGAATACGTTTGATGTCGGTTTGAACCAGTGCAGCAAAACCAGCTACAAGCAATGTCACCGCACCTGTGATCGAAATAAATACCATCACTTCTGGTGCAAGTTCAAATACTGCGAACATACGGCAGCACAGGTAAACACCTGCGGTTACCATGGTCGCAGCATGGATCAATGCAGAAACAGGTGTCGGACCTGCCATCGCATCGGCTAACCATGTTTGTAACGGGATCTGTGCAGATTTACCCGCCGCACCCAAGAACAATAACAATGCTGTCCAGATGGTCAAAGATGAACTTTGGGTCATTACAGTCGCTGCATTTTCAACGATGTACTGAATGTTCAAGGTACCAAATTGTTGGAAGATCAGGAACATGGCAATCAGCAGGAATACGTCACCGATACGGGTCACGGTAAATGCCTTGATTGCCGCCAGACCGTTTGCCGGGTTCTGGTAATAATAACCGATCAGCAGGTATGAACACAGACCTACGCCTTCCCAACCCAGGAATAACAACGCCAGGTTGTCACCTAATACCAGCAATAACATGCTAGCAACGAACAGGTTGAAGTAAGAGAAGAAACGTGCGAAGTCTTCCTCACCGCGCATGTACCATGATGCAAAGATGTGAATCAAGAAACCCACCCCTGTCACCATACCTAGCATCAATAAAGATAGACCATCCAGCTGCAAGCTGATGCCCGGTGCAAAACCGCCAACACTGAACCAGGTCCAGAGATGTTGTACCACTGCAGTTGAACCATTATTCACAAAGTCCATACCTGCAATCAGTGCGAACAGTGCAGATAAACCGACTGCACCGACACCAATAATGGCTGCAACAGATTCCGGAAGCTTGTTGCGCCCCGCCGCTAACAGGACAAAACCAATGAGCGGAAATAAAATTGTTAGATATAAATAACTCATCCGCGCATCTCACTAGCAGCATCCACATCCAGGTGATGGAAGCGATGATAGAACTGAAGGACGATCGCAAGACCAATACAAGCCTCTGCCGCAGCAAGTGTCAAAATCAGGATAAACATGATCTGACCGTCTGGCTGCGCCCATGCACTACCCGCCAAAACGAACGCCAGAGCAGCAGCATTCATCATGATTTCAAGGCTCATTAAAATAAATAGTAGGTTGCGTCGCACCATTACACCGTAAAAACCCAGTGCAAAGAGAATAGATGCAACGATCAAACCATGCTCTAAAGGGATGTTGCCCATTATTCTTTTTCCTCTTCTGCATCTGGTTCACGTTTACCTAAATGGAATGCAGCTACTAATGCAGCAAGCAATAACATCGCGGCAACTTCAACCAACAACAAGTACTGCGTAAAGAGTGATTGACCCACTGCTTTCGGGCCCACCATTTCTGTACCCATCACCAGTGAAGCTTCCGTGTAGTCAGAACTTAATACCCACACCAGCACCAGACCGATCAGGAAGCTCATCAGTGCCGGATAAGCCCAGGCTGATGAAGTCAACCATTTACGTTCTTGTTCAACAGTCTGCTCACCCAGGTTCAGCATCATTACGACGAATACGAACAATACCATGATCGCGCCCGCATAAACGATGACTTCCAGTGCACCCGCAAAAGGCGCACCGACAATCAGGAACATGCCTGCGACTGCAAGCAGGGATACGATCAGGCTTAATAAAGCATGTACCGGATTCGCGTTAGTGACCACGCGAACCGTAGAGACAATGGCCACAAGGGCCATTAAATAAAATGGCCACATCATGGTAATAGACTCCGTACATCAACAGGTGCACTTTCACGCTGTGCCTGACCTTTGTCCTTGCCTGCAATTGCCATACCGGCTACACGGTAGAAGTTATAGTCAGGATATTTACCAGGACCAGAAATCAGCAGGTGTTCTTTTTCATAAACCAAGTCCTGACGAACATATTCGCCAAGCTCGAAGTCAGGCGTCATTTGAATCGCAGTGGTTGGACACGCTTCTTCACACATACCGCAGAAAATACAGCGCGAGAAGTTGATACGGAAAAATTCCGGATACCAGCGACCGTCTTCACGTTCTGCTTTTTGTAATGAAATACAACCTACCGGACAGGCAACCGCACAAAGGTTACATGCCACGCAGCGTTCTTCGCCATCAGGGTCGCGTGTCAATACGATACGACCACGAAAACGTGGCGGCACGATTTCTTCGGCTGGTACTTCTGGGTAAAGAATAGTGTCACGTTTACGCGTTGCATGGCTGAACACCATCCAAAGTGAACGAACAATCGATCCAAACCCGGCTAGAAATTTAAACATTTTGTTCTCCCTGCCCTTACCACAAGATAACCGCGCCAGTTACCAACAGGTTAACTAGAGCTAATGGCAAGCAAATTTTCCAACCAAAGTTCATTACCTGGTCATAACGTGGACGCATTAATGAACCACGCGCCAGTACAAACATCATTACAAAGAAAGCTGTTTTGATAATGAACCAGAATGCTGCTGGAAGGAACGGAATATCAAGGTTGAATGGCGCAAGCCAGCCACCAAAGAATAGAGTCACGATCAATGCAGAGATCAGTACCACGTTAACGTATTCCGCAACGAAGAACATCCCCCATTTCATACCGCCATATTCGACATGGTAACCTTCCGCCAGTTCCTGTTCCGCTTCTGGTTGGTCAAATGGATGACGATGCGTTACCGCCACACCCGCAACCACAAAAATCAGGAAGCCAAGGAACTGAGGAATCACAAACCAGACGTCTTTTTGTGCTTCAACGATTTCACGCATGTTGAATGAGCCGGCAATTGCCACCACACCCATGAGTGAGATACCTAGGAACACTTCGTACGAAATAGTTTGAGCTGCAGAACGCAAACCGCCCAGTAAGGCATATTTGTTGTTGGATGACCAGCCACCGAACAGGACTGCATAGACTGCAATCCCTGCCATTGCCATAAAGAACAACAGGCCGATGTTCATGTCTGCAACACCCAAATACGGTGAAACAGGAATAACCATGAACGACAGCACCGCAGTTGCCATCGCAACTGCTGGCGCCATCCGGAAAGTCAATTTGTCAGCAAATTTGGGGGTCCAGTCTTCCTTGAACATGATTTTCAGCATGTCGGCAACAATCTGGAACATACCGCCCGGACCAACACGGTTCGGACCGTAACGGTCTTGCCACAAGCCGAGTAAACGACGTTCAATAAAAGACATCAACGCAGCGATCAGTACCACAACCAGCAAGATCACGATCGCTTGAATGACTGAATAGGCGATTGGCCAGTTTTCAGCCCACAGCGGCGTTTGACGGATTAATTCTTGTTCCATGAATTACGCTCCTACCGCGACTGAAACAGGCTCTGCAAGAGATACCGTCGGTGCAAGACCGATTGGGTAACCAATATAACCTGTTGGTAAGTATTCGATTACTTGTACAGGAAGAACAATCGACGTTTCACCTGCTTTAACTGTAATCCGCTGACCATCTTGAACATTCAAGCGAGCAGCATCCTGTTCACCTACTGCAAATACCGGTTCAGGAATACGGGTTTCCATCGCTGGTGTTTTTACTGTGAATTCACCTGAACCAAAGATATGGTGCATTGGTACCAAACGGAAGCTCTCAGCATTCACCAAAACAGGTGCCGGTGCAACAAAACTGCGCGCTGGACGTTTTGGTAAACGGTCGAATAGACGAACACCTGAATCACCACCTTTCAAGTGACCACCCACTTCATTCTGGTACTTGTTCCAAGCTTGTGGAGAGTTCCAGCCTGCAGACCAGGCAAATGGAATCAGTGGAGATGGTGTTTCATTACCCACATAACCTTCCATAGAGAATGTTAATGCAGAATCGATATCGGTTGGCTGTTTCGGCTCATGGACAGACAATGGCGCACGCATCGAAGTACGGCCTGAGTAACGACGTGGTTCACGTGCCACTTTCAGACCATGTACACGGAAGCCCGCATCAGGTGCAACATCCAGAATGCCTTCCAGCGCTGGAATGTTTTTTGCCACTGACTCGATCACGTCATCCAGCAAAGTCCAAGAAATCGCTTTGCCTTTCACGCCTGTTTCCAGAGCGTGTAACCAGCGCCAAGATTCTTTAATCGCCAGCTCAGGATTGTAGTAGCTTGGGTCATACACTTGGTAGAAACGTTGTGCACGGCCTTCTTGCGATACAACCGTACCATCACCTTCCGCGAAGCTTGCAGCAGAAAGCACAATGTCGGCTTTTTTCACTGTTTCAGTTTCAGAGTGATCCAGTACGATCACTTCTTTACCTGCAAGTGCAGCATCGACCTGTGCAGCAGGAAGACGACGGTAAAGGTCATTTTCAACTACGATGACAGTATCGTAATCTTGTGCAAATGCTTGCTCCAGGCTTTGACCACCAAAGATTGCCATACCCATCGAGTTCACTTCAGGAACCGTCAAGGTCAAACCGGCATTACCCAGATTCTGTGCAACTTGTGCCGCAGCTTCCATAATGGCAGGATCTTGCAGGCTTGTACCCGAAATGATCAGTGGTTTCTTGGCAGCTTTTAAAGTGTCTGCAATCGTTTGTGCAAATGCTTTCGCGTCATCGTCTAAACCAAGAATGCTCTCACCTTTCACGCCTGCCGCAATCGCAAAACCTAAACGCGCGATGTCGTTTGGAGACGCAACCACTTCCCCTTCAGCAACATCAGACAAACGGGTTTGAGTCGCAGCCAGAATGTAAATCGGAGATTTGGCATCTTGCGCAATACGTTGTACCGGTTCAGCTAACCATTCTTGGGTACGGCGCTCTGCTGCCATCTCTTTGCCTTTATTTTTCGCAGCCTGGCGAACAGATAAAGCCATACGAGGTGCAGTTTGAGTCAGGTCTTCACCCAGAATCAGTACCGCATCATAGCTCTCAATTTCACGCATGTTAGGGTTGTATACACCCTCGGTTTGCATGATAGAAGCAGCCAGTTCAACCAGGTTGTGCTCTTTTTGAGACAGACCGGTTGAGAAGCGATCTTGACCAACCAGCTCAAGAAGTGCGTAGTTCGATTCAAGAGACGCTCGCGGCGAACCAATACCCAGTACTTTTTTGCCTTGGATATTTGCAATAACCGTATCGAGTGCTGCATCAACTGAAACAGTTTCAACAGTAGCACCATTACGGAATTGTGGCTGACGTGGACGGTCTGCACGGTTCACATAACCAGTACCGAAACGGCCTTTGTCGCATAGGAAGTATTGGTTCACTTCACCGTTAAAACGGTTTTCTACACGACGAAGTTCGCCATAACGTTCACCCGGAGAGATGTTACAGCCTGAAGAACAGCCCTGGCATACGCTTGGTGCATACTGCATGTCCCACTTACGGTTGTAGCGTTCAGAGTGAGTCTTATCTGTGAATACACCAGTCGGACACACTTCAGTCAGGTTACCCGAGAATTCAGACTCTAAGGTGCCTGATTCTGGACGACCGAAGTACACGCGTGATGCGTTGGCATACACGCCAAAGTCGGTACCACCTGCGTAGTCTTTGTAGTAACGCACACAACGGTAGCATGCAATACAACGGTTCATCTCGTGCGCAATAAACGAACCAAGTTCCTGGTTGTAATGGGTACGTTTGGTGAAACGGTAGCGACGACGGTCATGCTGTGTCATTACAGTCATATCTTGTAAATGACAGTGACCACCCTCTTCACAGACGGGACAGTCGTGCGGGTGGTTGGTCATCAAGAATTCAACAATCGAAGCGCGGAAATCCTTGGCTTCTTTGTCTTCAATCGAGATGTAGGTATTGTCTGCTGCAGGTGTCATACATGACATGACCAAACGACCACGCGTATCTTCTGGATTCGCGTACTGGGTCACGGCACATTGACGGCAAGAGCCGACAGAACCTAAGGATGGATGCCAACAAAAGTATGGGATATCAATGCCAAGACTCAAACATGCTTGTAGCAAGTTTTCCGAGCCGTTGACTTCATACGATTTGCCATCGACATGAATTGTAGCCATAGTCGAATTCCTTAAGCTTGTTCTACGGAGCTAACTTGAGCGGCGGCATTGATGACCTTCGCTTCAAATTCACCACGGAAATGTTTGAGTGCACCCATAAGCGGCTCCATTGCACCAGGAGCATGCGCACAGAAAGTTTTACCAATCCAAAGCTTACGAGTCAGTTCTTGTAAGTGATCGATATCTTCTTTCTTACCTGTGCCATCTTCGAGTGCTTTTAGTGCTTTCACAGCCCAAGGCAAGCCATCACGACAAGGTGTACAGAAACCACATGATTCACGTGCAAAGAATTCTTCGAGGTTACGTGTCGCTGAAACCATACACTGGGTTTCATCAACCACCATGAGCAGACAGGTACCTAAACGTGAACCTGCTTTCATGATGCTTTCCGCATCCATAGGAAGATCAATATGCTCGGCAGCCAAGAAGTCAGTTGATGCACCGCCTGGTAACCATGCTTTCAGTTTCAAACCGTCGCGCATACCACCAGCGTGTTCTTCAATCACTTCACGCGCTGTTGTACCAAATGGCAGTTCCCATAAACCCGGGAATTTCACCTTACCTGATGCACCATAAATCTTGGTGCCCGGATCTTTCGACTTACCCGCAGACAGGTTGATATACCATTCAGGACCGCGCAGCATAATAGCTGGCAAGTTATTGTAGGTCTCTACGTTGTTGACAATCGTAGGACGACCCCAAGCACCTGCAACCTGTGGAAATGGCGGTTTAGTACGCGGGTTGGCACGGCGGCCCTCAAGCGAGTTAATCAATGCAGTTTCTTCACCACAGATATAACGGCCCGCACCGGTATGCACATGCAACTCGAAGTTCCAGCCAGTACCGAGGATGTTGTCCCCTAAGTAGCCTTTGGCACGAACTTGCTCAAGTGCTTCATTTAAGTATTTTGCAGCTTCGATGTACTCGCCACGGATAAAGATATAACCATGGGTCGCTTCCAGCGTATAGCCTGCAATCAGCATACCTTCGATCAATTGATGAGGAAGATCTTCCATCAGCAAACGGTCTTTGAAGGTACCTGGTTCCATCTCATCGGCATTACAAATCAGGTAACGTGGACCCGAGTTGTCATTTGGCGCCATCAATGACCATTTGATGCCTGCCGGGAAGCCTGCACCACCACGACCTTTTACAGTCGCTGCCTTAACCACTTCCAATACATCTTTAGGCGACATAGACAGGGCTTTTTTAAAGCCTGCATAACCTTCCAGCGCTTCGTAATCATCAGCATTACGAACGTTGGCCTGCTTGCTTAAACGCCAGGTAAGCGGATGAGTTTCCGGGTTACCGTCACCATAAATTGGTTTTGGTTCAGTATTCATACATACTTCTCCAACAGCTGTTTCACCGAAGTCACTTCAACCAGACCGTGCGTGTCTTCATCAATCATTAAGGTTGGACCTTTGTCACAGTTGCCCAGACAACAAATTGGCAACAAAGTGAAACGACCATCTGCAGTCGTTTGACCAAACTGAATGCCTAATTCGCGCTGGAATGCTTCTGCCAAAGTTTCCGCACCCATCAAGAAGCACGCAATCGAATCACATAACAAAATTACGTGACGACCGACCGGCTGACGGTAAATACGGTTATAGAAGGTTGCCACACCTTCCAGATCTGCAACGCTCATGCTCAGCATTTGCGCGATGGCATTCATTTGCGCATCATCTACCCAGCCATTACGGCGTTGTACACACTTTAGCGCGTCCAGACATGCCGCACGTGGGTATGGATAGTGCCCCATGTAATGTTCGATATCGTGAATTTCGTCCGCAGTCAAAATTCCTTCAACGTTCACACGTGGCTTTTTATCAGTCAAAATCATCATAATGCGTTTACCCCTTAGCGATCCACGTCAGCCATTACGACGTCAATGGTCGCTAAATAAATGATTAAGTCAGACATTAGGCTGCCGTTAATCACAGAAGGCATTTGCTGTAAATGCGTGAAGGTTGGTGTACGGATACGGGTACGGTAACTCATGGTTGACTTGTCTGAAGTCAAGTAGTAGTTCGACGCGCCTTTTACCACTTCTGCCATCACAGATGCTTCACCTGCCGGCATTACAGGACCCCAAGACACGCTCAGGAAGTGCGTAATCAAGGTTTCAATATCTTGTAATGTCTTGTCTTTTGGTGGTGGAACAGCCAGTGGATGGTCTGCTTTATACGCACCAGACGGCATGTTGTCTAAGCATTGCTTGACAATTTTTAGTGATTCTTCGATTTCACGGAAATGCACCATAACACGTGCATATGCATCGCCTTCGTACTCTAAAGGCACGTCGAAGTCGTAGTTTTCATAACCGCTATATGGACGGTATTTACGAACGTCGAAATCAATACCTGTAGCACGCAGACCTGTACCCGTTACACCCCAAGCCAATGCCGATTTCGCATCGTATTGCGCCACACCCTGGGTACGCCCCATAAATACCGAGTTGCGTAAAGCAGCCTTGTAGTATTCATTCATACGTTTTGGCATCCAGTCAAGTAAATCTCGAACCAGCTTGTCCCAACCATTTGGCAGGTCGTGGGCAGTACCGCCAATACGGAACCATGCCGGGTGCATACGATAACCCGTAATCGCTTCTACGATATCGTAGACTTTCTGACGGTCGGCGAACATGTAGAACACTGGCGTCATACCGCCGGCATCCTGAATCGCGGTACCAATAAACAGCAAGTGGTTATTGATACGGAACAACTCCGACAACATGACACGGATACACTGGGCACGGTCAGGTACAGTAATACCCGCCATTTGTTCCACGCCCATCACATAAGGCATGTTCTGTGCACAGCCACCGAGGTAGTCGACACGGTCTGTATACGGAATGAATGAATGCCAGGTTTGACGTTCAGCCATCTTTTCCACACCACGGTGGTGATAACCGATGTCAGGCACACAGTCTTTAACTTCTTCACCGTCCAGCTGCAAGATCACACGGAAAGCACCATGCGCAGATGGATGGTTCGGACCCAGGTTCAGGAACATGAAGTCTTCGTCAGCATTGCCGCGCTTCATACCCCAATCTTCAGGAACGAAACGAAGATGTTCCTGTTCGTAGTCCTGTTTGGCTTTATCTTGCAGATACGGCGTATATTCGGTCGCACGCGCAGAATATTCTTTACGTAGCGGATGACCTTCCCAATAGGTTGGCAACAAGATACGACGGAGCATTGGATGCCCTTCGAAATTGATCCCGAACATATCGTAAGCTTCACGTTCGTACCAGTTGGCATTTGGCCAGATATTGGTTGCCGTTGGAAGATTCAAATCGCTTTCTGCTAAGGCAACTTTAATACGAATGTCAGTATTACGCTCGAGCGACAACAGGTGATAGAACACGGTGAAGTCAGACGCAGGTAAACCGTCGCGGTGCGTACGCAGACGCTCATCTACCGCTGACAGGTCGAACAACATCACGTAAGGACGTGACACTGTACGCAAGAACATTAAAACTTCTTGTACACGTGCGCGCTCAACCCAGACTGTCGGAAAATCCTCGAAAGTCGTTTGCACAAAGAAGTTCTCACCAAATTTGGTTTTGAGCTCTTCAATGATCGCAAATGCTGGGCGTGAATCAACAGGCGTTGATTCTGGCATAGCAATGTCAGTTTCAGCCATTGGCTTGGCTTCCTATTTAATACAAATTCAGTCAACCTAAACGACAACTACACCCATAGCGGGTGCACAACAAAAAAACCTGTCGTTTAAATTATTTAATTTCATCCATAGAGCGTAAGTTTTTCACAGCAACACGCTGGTCTTTCTTACGGTCACGTTCCGGCATCATCTTTGGCTTATACACTGGCTTAAGATCATCACCGATTACCGCAGAAAGCGGACGTCGCTCTAGTTGAATCTGGTCTTGCAACAGCATCAATGCCTGAATTAAAGCTTCAGGACGTGGTGGGCAGCCTGGAACATACACATCCACAGGGATGATTTTATCCACACCTTGTACAACCGAATAGATGTCGTACATACCACCCGAGTTGGCACATGCACCCATAGAAATAACCCATTTCGGTTCAAGCATTTGTTCATACAAACGTTGAATTACTGGTGCCATTTTTACGAAGCAGGTACCGGCAACGATCATCAAGTCGGCCTGACGCGGTGAAGCACGAATAACCTCTGCACCGAAACGTGACAGGTCATGTACGCCTGTCAAAGTCGTCGCATACTCTACGTAGCAGCAAGATGTACCAAAGTTAAATGGCCAAACTGAGTTTTTACGCCCCCAGTTGACTGCTGTATGTACTACATCCTCTAAGCGAGTCATGAATACATTTTTATTCACTTCTTCTTCTAGCAACGGATCTTCTACAACAATGCGTTCCTGAAGTGGATATTGATCAGCATTCGGATTCGCACGGGTTAATGTATATTTCATCCCGTATTACTCCTTATCAGATAATTGAGCTTGTGACTTTTTCACAAAACCAGATGATTGAGCCGGGATTTGACCCGTAGGATCCATCACCAATTCTTCAACCGAGTTGAAACGCGTAATTTCTGCAATATCCATATTTGGCGAACCAATCTTAGCTTTAATTCCTGCTGCCTTACGTCTGTCTGAAGGTGCCCAATTGAGAGCGCCTGTCGATAATTCGTAAATCAAACCAACAAGTAAAACTAAAATAAAGATAGCTGCAGTTGCAAAACCAATCCAACCCACTTCACGAACAGAAACTGCCCATGCATATAGATAAAGTGCTTCCAAATCAAACACTACGAAGAATATTGCAACTAAATAGAATTTTGCAGACAAGCGGATACGAGCTCCACCTGCACTAACTACACCTGACTCAAACTGCTCCTGCTTGGCACGGCCCCATGATTTACCCCCAAGGAGTAACGGGACAGTCAGCATAAAGACGCATAAAAATGTAACGCCGATCACGAAGGCAATAATTGCCCATTCGTATGGAGTAATAGCACTCATGCGGGGATAACTCCTGGCAGGCCTATTTATTAACAAAGAATGTATGTATTGGCCTTCAAATACACCATACACAAAATTAATCCCGCCAATTGTACCTGATTTATGATTTCACTTGCTAGTTTATAAGCCTTAGTCTTTGGGATGATTTTTTAAGCATTTCAGCATTTAATTTCACTTTCATCACCCAGAACCCGCTTTTATCGTTTTATTGAATAAAATTCTAAATTTTTATTTATTTTTCTATAAAAGGAGATGCAAAGCCACTCGCATTCCGATTTGCAGCACTCCTAGCCATTTGTTTAGATATAGTCCTTTTATCAATCAAATCCAAGTCCAATCTGATTAAAACTTATTACAGGATTCCAAAATCCCGACCAAGCTTTAATTCTCTTACAGGCTCTTCAGCTGAATATGCAGGTTTAACATCTATTTAACGTTCATCTGCTCTAGCGTAATGTTAAACAAGCATTTGTGTCTTTTTGCAACACACTCAACAGACTGATTCAGAATATGTTATTTGTATTTCTTAGTTCCCATTATGACTTTATAAAGTAACAATAAAGGAGTCCCTGCATGTCTCTGCATTATGCCCATAAACCAAATTATTTTTTATATGCTCAATTAATCGTTCGACATATCCAAAATTACGTCCAGAAAAACCAAAACACCAGCCAGCTTGTTTTTGAATTAAATGAGATTAATGCACTATTTCAGGATGATTTTGCGTCTGTCAGCGTCAATCTGGATGGAATTATGAATATCGCTGATGAATATAAAGTCGAAACCCTATCAGGCGACCAGAAATTGATTCAGCACTATAACGTCGATGTGAAAAATGCCCAACTGCTGATCGATTGCAACCCTGAAGCATTACAAAGCTTAAGAGATGGAAAGCCACTCATTGAGCCAGATGCCACCATCCAAGAGTAAATTACTACCCATAAAAAACGATGCATCAGCATCGTTTTTTATGGGCAAGATATTATTTACATCGTATTAAACTGAATGATCACTGCTTTCCTCAGTCTTTTTTTCCAGCAACTTGCGTTTATTCTTTTTCACATAACGCTGTGCCGGCCAGGTCATGATAAAACGTGCACCGCCCAAGGTTGGACTTTGATCCACCTGAATGGAACCACCAAACCAGTAGGCAATCCGGCTGACAATGGATAGACCCAAGCCATAACCACCTGAAGCACGGGTGCGACTATCATCCAAACGGGCGAAGGCTTCAAAAATACGGGCACGATCTACTTCCGGAATTCCGGGACCGTCATCTTCCACACACACATAGGCCTGGCCGTCCTGATCCAGACCACCGCTGATTAATACCTTATTATCACAATAACGGATGGCATTCCCCACCAGATTCTGAATCACGCGATGCAGATAACGACGCTCCGCCTCGACTACTACAGCCACAGGCATTGGGTGTAATTCAATAATTTTATGGGTTTTCAGTGCTTGGGTTTCCACCATCACCTGATTCAGCACGTCATACAGATCAATCTGTTCAAACTCAATCGATGGCATACCCTGTTCCAGTTTGGCATAGGTCATGATCTCATCAATCAAGGTATTCAGCGCTTCAATATCCTTATCAATCTGCTCAACCTGTTGCAGACGATACTCGTAGTCATCTTCATCTGCCATCATTTCCACACCAAAACGGATCCGTGCCACCGGTGTACGCAATTCATGCGAAACCGCACGCATCAACTCCCGCTGTGCTTCGATCAAGCGCTGGATATGGTCTGACATATTGTTATAACTGGAAGCCAGTGTAGACATCTCATCACTACCATCCACCGGAAGACGCAATGACATATTACCGGTCTTCATCTTGTTTAAGGCATAGCTCACTTCACGCAGCTTACGCTGCATCGGAACCAGAAGGCCATAAACACCCAAACTCAGTACAAACAGGCTTAATAAGGTAATACCGGTCGCCAACTGGAATGGCATCCAGTTAAATAACGGTACTGGCCCCATGACCAAGACCTGAGAGGTCGAACCTGGAATTGGCGAAATAATTGAAATGGTCGTACCACGAATAGAAGCATTATCGCGATATAAAATAATACTGTGATCCAGACGCAAACGTCCGATCTGCTCGGAGTCCAAAGGCAGAGATTGGACATTTTCAATGGAAACCGGATAGGAGAAATAATCCTGGATACGGGCTAGGTATTCTTTTTCCTGACCCGGATAATAAACCAGATAATCCAGAATAAAGACCGCCAAGGCCTTCATCTGGCGTTCAGTGATGTTGTCAGCCTTTATATAAAGGTAATGATCTGGATCATCACGCAGTCCCACCACAATATAAGCGATACCGGACTCGGCATCCCAGCGCACTACAGCCTTTCGATCAGCAATACGTCTCGCTTCAGCACGGGTAATATCTACCTTGCTGGCATCTACATAATGAATGGGCAATTCCAGCAGATCGGAGGCATCAGAAATCCAATCCATCTTCTGCTGGAGATTTGGCTGACGTGCAACTCCCTCACTGATGATATATGCCATGCCATCAGTCAGGGATTCGCGATATTCTTGCGCACGCTGATAGTTGATAATCTGTACCAACAAATAGCCGAACACCGCCACCAAGACGACAAGGATGACGAGTCCTGCATAGATACGCAAAAATATACTGTGTTTAAACACCTATAATTTATCCTGCTTGTTCAAGCAAAAAACCTCATTTGCTTAAAGTCCATTAGTCTCTTTAACGAAAAGATAACCTTTACTACGTACTGTTTTAATACGCTTCGGATTTTCTGGATCGTCACCAATTTTTGGACGGATACGCGAAATACGTACATCGATTGAACGGTCTTGACCGTCATATTCAATACCGCGTAAACGTTCGAAAATATCTTCGCGGGAAAGGATACGACCTGCATTCGATGCGAGCAACCACAACAGGTCATATTCTGCGCTGGTAAAATCAACCAGATCGCCATTTAGGGTTACCGAACGCCCGCCATTGTCGATCACCAGATCATCAAATTCGATACGCTGTGCCACTTCATCTTCAGGCACCTTGTCTGTACGACGCAGCAATGCGCGGATACGCGCCAGCAATACACGCGGCTGAACCGGTTTAGCAACGTAGTCATCTGCACCCATCTCCAGGCCCAGAACCTGATCCATATCTTCAGTACGTGCTGTCAACATCAAAATCGGTTGATGATAATGTGGACGTACTTCACGGCAAATGGTCAAGCCATCCGCACCTGGCAACATCACATCCAGCACCACCATATCTGGCTGTTCAGCAATAATCCGACGAATGGCACGATTACCATCCGGCTCTACCCCCACCTCAAGTCCGTTACGGATGAGGTATTCTTGCGTTAAACGGGCAAGACGCTCGTCATCTTCAACAATTAAAATCTTGGGTAACTTTTCTTCTTGGCTCATGTATTGCCCCTTATATGGTGGATCTACGCTATAGGCGTATCCTTTTGAAATCCAATAGATACGTTTTTAATATGCTTGCAATATACACACGTTTACATTGTAAACAAGATAGCGTTCACCAAACTGATACATCAAGATAGCATTTTGTAATATTTTATCGTGCATTTTTTGGGCAGTTGTGCTTGAAACAGGGGCTTAGATCTGAATTGGGACTTACACAACTATTACATGAACAAAATATGACTGCTTGATTGAGCGCTTTTTAGTTATCCACAATGTTATCTATAAGCACTTTCTTTGGACTTTGTTATGCTATGCCTTGCCTGATAAGGCTTATACAAAAATCAATAAAAATAGCGATATTTTTGCAATGATTAAAGCACAACTAAAGAAAAATTTTTAGCTGAATGTCAATATTGATCTACCCTAAATTTTCCCGTATCTTGTGTTCAATTAATTTTAAAACCACTAGGTCTTGTGTTTATTCCTCAAATACTGTGGCACGAATTTTGCCCGGTTCAAACGGTCCATAAACATAAAAATAGATGACAACGGAGCTATGCTAACATGAGCGTAATCACTTCAACTCCTGGTCAACTTCAGGTGATTAAACGCACCGGTGATGTTGCCGCTTTTGATGCAGAAAAAATTTCTGTCGCAATTGGTAAAGCATTTTTGGCGGTTGAAGGCCAACAAAGCGCTGACTCGAGCCGAATTCATGATCGTATCGAGCAACTGACGGAAATGGTATTAAATACCTTTAAACGTCGTTTACCTTCTGGCGGAACGATTCATATTGAAGAAATTCAAGACCAAGTTGAACTTGCGCTAATGCGTACGGGCGAACAGAAAGTTGCACGCTCATATGTTATTTACCGTGAACAACGTTCTGAAGCGCGTAAACAGTTAGGTGCAAATCATCACCCGACGCTACAAATCACTGATGCTGAAGGAAAATTAAAACCTTTAGATCTCAGCGAGTTGACTGCGACTGTAGAAAAAGCTGCTCAAGGTCTGGAAGGGATTGATGTTCAGGCGATCATCGATGAGACCGTGAAAAATCTCTACAACGGTGTAAAAGAGTCTGATATCTCTACCACCATGATGATGGCGACCCGTACCCGGATCGAACAGGAACCTAACTATACTTACGTGACTGCACGTCTGTTGCGTGATGACCTGGTAGCCACCGGTTTAGAGTTTTTGGGTCTTCCGACAGACACCAATGAAGGCGATGCGCTTGAAACTTTCCTGAAAAAAGGGATCGAGCTTGAGCTGCTTTCTCCAGAATTGCTGAACTTTGACTTGGCCAAACTGGCTGCAGCGATTCAACCGGAACGTTCAAACCAGTTCACCTACTTAGGTCTGCAAACCTTATTTGACCGTTACTTCATCCATTCAGATGGCGTACGTTTCGAACTTCCGCAATTGTTCTTTATGCGTGTTTCTATGGGCTTGTCGCTCAATGAAGAAAACCGTGAAGAACGTGCAATCGAATTCTATAACCTGTTGTCTAGCTTCGACTACATGGCTTCGACGCCTACCCTGTTTAACTCAGGTACGTTACGTCCACAATTGTCTAGCTGTTATTTGACCACGATTGATGATGATCTGTATGACATTTATGGCGCGATGCGTGATAACGCAATGCTGTCTAAATGGGCAGGCGGTTTAGGTAATGACTGGACACCAGTTCGTGCCTTGAACTCATACATCAAAGGTACTAACGGCAAGTCTCAAGGTGTTGTTCCGTTCCTGAAAGTAGCGAACGATACAGCTGTTGCGGTTAACCAGGGTGGCAAGCGTAAAGGTGCAGTATGTGCATACCTGGAAACCTGGCACCTGGACATCGAAGAATTCCTTGAACTGCGTAAGAACACCGGTGATGACCGTCGTCGTACCCATGACATGAACACTGCGAACTGGGTTCCTGACCTGTTCATGCAACGTGTATTCGAAGATGCGGAATGGACTTTATTCACGCCTTCTGAAACGCCTGATCTGCATGATTTGACTGGTGCTGAATTCGCTGAGCGTTATGCACACTACGAAGCGATTGCCAAAGAAACAAACATGTTGCACAAGAAAATCCGTGCAAAAGATTTGTGGCGCAAAATGCTGTCTATGTTGTTTGAAACTGGTCATCCTTGGATCACATTCAAAGACGTATGTAACCTGCGTTCACCACAACAACACGTAGGTGTGGTGCACTCTTCTAACCTGTGTACAGAAATCACGCTGAACACCAGCAAAGAAGAAATCGCGGTATGTAACCTGGGTTCAATCAACCTGGTACAACACGTTCAAGGTGGTGTGTTAGATCGCGAAAAACTGGCGCGTACAGTAAAAACTGCGGTTCGTATGCTCGACAACGTGATCGACATCAACTACTACGCTGTTCCACAAGCGCGCAACTCGAACCTGAAACACCGTCCAGTCGGTATGGGTATCATGGGCTTCCAGGATGCGTTATACGAAATGAACCTGGCTTATGGTTCTGATGCTGCGGTTGAGTTTGCTGATGAATCGATGGAAGTGATTTCGTACTACGCGATTTCAACCTCAAGCGATTTGGCTGTTGAACGTGGTACATACGAAACATTCAAGGGTTCATTGTGGGATCAAGGTATCCTGCCAATCGACTCGCTTGATCTGGTTGCGAAAACTCGTCCTGAACGCATGTTCGAAGTCGACCGCACTCAACGTCTGGACTGGGACACTTTACGTGCCAAAGTTCAAAAAGACGGTATGCGTAACTCGAATGTGATGGCAATTGCTCCGACTGCTACGATTTCAAACATTTGTGGCGTGTCTCAATCTATTGAGCCAACCTTCCAGAACCTGTATGTGAAATCAAACCTGTCTGGTGAATTCACCGTGATTAACCCGTACCTGGTACGTGCGTTGAAAGAACGTGGTCTTTGGGATGCGGTAATGGTCAACGACCTGAAACACTTCGAAGGTTCTGTGCAAAAGATTTCCCGTATTCCTGAAGAGCTTAAAGCCATCTTCGCGACTGCGTTTGAAGTTGAAACTCGCTGGATCGTGGATGCTGCATCACGTCGTCAAAAATGGATCGACCAAGCGCAGTCTCTTAACCTTTACATCGCTGGTGCAAACGGTAAGAAACTGGACATCACTTACAAGATGGCTTGGTTACGTGGTCTTAAGACGACTTATTACCTTCGTGCATTGGGTGCAACGTCTGCTGAGAAATCAACAATCAACACTGGCGCATTGAACGCAGTTAAACCTGCAACTGTTGCGGCTCCTGTTGTAGCAGCAGCTCCTGTCGTTGAAGCGCAAAAACCTGAAGCTCCTGCAGAGGAAGAAGGTTTTGCTCAAGCGGCTCCAGTGCCAATGGCATGTTCAATTGACAATCCTGATTGTGAAGCTTGTCAGTAATTGGCAAGTTTCTAGAATCCCCCTAAATCCCCCTTTTACAAAGGGGGACTTCCAGAAATCAAAATAGGTAGATGGAAGCCCCTCCTTTATTAAAGGAGGGGTTTGGGGAGGATTTAAAAGAATTTAAAAATAACAAAGGAAACCTCAATGCCACATATGACCCACAACTACATGTTAGGACTTGCGGCATTGCTGATTTCCTTTGGTATTACCTTTTACGCACCGATTGCTTATTTCTGGTACAAAGTTCGCCAGCAGCGTAAGCAAAATAAGTAATTTTCTTTAGACGAATTACTTCTTTTGATTATGTAGCAATACAAAATCAAATCTAGATTGAAGATTACGAAAGATAGAAAGTAATTGGAGATTTAGAAAAGATTTGAGAAAAATGTTGGGGATACTGCAATATCCCCCTCATTTGACTCAAATAAACAGGCAATTTGCTGTTGATTGAGAGTACTTTCCGCTAAGAAAGTAAGGGAATAATCCCTCAACTTAGTTCTCTCGTCAACAGTAAATTGCAAACAAACCAGTAACTTATTGAAGGTACAGATAATGTTTTTTTTGCAACACCCAATTTACTTATTTGATGAACACTAATGATGAGGATTTTACCTATGAGTATTTATTGTATTACGTATGATTTGAGGCTTAAATCAAGTCGACACTACCAACAACTTCTTAGTTTTATAAGAAAAAATTATGAAGTTATACAGCATCAAAAATCTGTATTGATTGTGTCTTCATTGGAGTCAGCCGAAGCTATACGGAAGGGTTTATTACCTTTTATTGATGAAAAAGACAAATTAGAGGTCTTTGAATTAAATAGAAGTGATATTGATAAATTAGTAGCTTAGAAGAACCCCAAAACCATTTAATGTTCGCATTAAATGGTTTTGAAATAGAGACAGGTTTATAATCTTTATTCTATTTCACTGGGGTTCACCTGATTTTTAATTAAGGAGAATCCCATGTCTATCCTAAGTTGGGACGATTTCGAAGATGATTCGCAAAAACCGGCTGCACCTGAACAGCAGCCTGCGCCCGTCGAGCCGCAAAAAGCGACTAATTCACAGATGGTATCTGATGCAGGCAACGCATCGCCGGATGTGGCAGCTGCACAACCCCTTAGAGCCACTCAAAACCGAGGATCAAATCCAACCGATTCGCTGGCAAGAGCATCTGCTTCCCTAGATCAGCTTGATGTTGCTCCAGGCCTTGAAGAGCTTGAAATGGGTGCGCAACGTGTACAGGTTGACGACAAGGCAATGATCAACTGTCGTGCAGACTTGAACCAGCTTGTTCCATTCAAATACGAATGGGCTTGGCAGAAGTATCTGGACGGATGTGCAAACCACTGGATGCCGCAAGAAGTCAACATGAACCACGACATCGCGCTGTGGAAGTCTGAAAATGGCTTGACTGAAGATGAACGTACCATCGTGATGCGTTCACTCGGTTTCTTCTCGACTGCCGATTCACTGGTTGCAAACAATCTGGTACTAGCGATTTACCGTCATATTACTAACCCTGAATGCCGTCAGTACATCTTGCGTCAAGCGTTTGAAGAAGCGATTCACACACACGCTTACCAGTACTGTATCGAGTCGTTAGGCATGGATGAAGGCGAAGTCTTCAACATGTACCGCGAAGTACCGTCAGTGGCACGTAAAGCGGCATGGGGCCTGAAATATACTCAGTCTTTAAGTGATCCTACTTTCAAAACTGGTACCCCTGAAAACGACCAGATCCTGCTTCGCAACCTGATCGCGTTCTACTGTGTACTTGAAGGGATCTTCTTCTACTGCGGTTTCAGCCAGATCCTGTCGATGGGCCGTCGTAACAAGATGAATGGTGTTGCCGAGCAGTTCCAGTACATCCTGCGTGATGAGTCAATGCACCTGAACTTCGGTATCGATATGATCAACCAGATCAAGATCGAAAACCCAGGTCTATGGACGACTGAATTCCAGGAAGAAATCATTCAGATGATTCTTGAAGGTACGATGCTGGAAATCGAATATGCACGTGATACCATGCCACGCGGTGTACTTGGCATGAATGCTGGCATGATGGAAGAATACCTGAAGTTCATTGCTAACCGTCGTCTAGCGCAGTTAGGCTTGCCTGAACAGTTCGCTGGTGTGAATAACCCGTTCCAGTGGATGTCAGAAATGATGGACTTGCGTAAAGAGAAGAATTTCTTCGAGACGCGCGTAACAGATTACCAAACTGGCGGTGCGTTAAGCTGGTAATTCATAAAAACATCACGCGACACATAAGTTGTCATTTACGACTCATAGTTTGTCATTGAAAAAACCGCCAATACTGGCGGTTTTTTCATTTCAACAGAAACAATAACTACCAATAAAAGCTTTAAATTATATATAGATATAAAGCGCTCAAAAGACTGAAATACATACACAACCCAGTAGAAATTAGGCAAGAGAATATTTAGATGTCAAAAGATAAACGCCAAAAAATTAGGAATGAAATCAAGATAGCCTATATAAAAAAGAAATTATCTCTACTCCCCAGACAGTAGATGACCTTATTTATTAGAAGCTCATTCCATGAGAGGAACTCAGTAAAGTACTTAAATTGAAGGAAGTCTATATGACAGGTAGTGAAGCTAGTAAGTTACTGGGAATGAGACATTCACATATAACGAACCTACAAAAATAAGGTTTAATTCACCCTTATTATCTTGGTAAGACTAATTCAAAAATTAGGCTGTTTAAAAGAGATGACGTTATACGTATCAAAAATGAGAATTCTTAATTCATTAAGAATTCTCATTTATCAGCGGCTATATGACCTTCTAACAACTAAAAGAGAATCGTTTGGGATTTCTACTTTTATTTTTATCTGTATATCATTACCTCTTTAAAAATGAGATCTATTATCCTTGTGGAATATTGGCAACAGTGCTACTATTTTTATACAACTTATTAATATATAAGAAAAAATATGGAAAACCAATTAATATGTTCGGTAGAATCGTATAAAAAACATGTTTAGTCCCAATATAATGATGAATGAAAGCATAGAGGATCATCAGTGAACCATAGGGAACAAATGCCGAAACAATAAATTTATAGGGCGCAGGAACGACTCTGTAAGTAAATTCAACTAAACCCGCAACCAAATAGCCGCCGATAAAACTATTTACAGCTTGTGTAAATGCAGAAAGCCAAACATTATCAGCACTATAGTTAATATAATACGTCAAAATACCATAAAGTATTGCAGATAAAAAACCTGTAATCAGCATTCTAGTTTGAGATGTCATCTTCTTAAAACTCCAAGTTATTATTTTGATAGATCATGAATTAAAAAGCTAAATCACGCCTTTTTCGCCGATATCCACATGGTAATGGTTGCTTTAAAGACAATTTCATCAAGCTGATCTTTGACTTCAATATTGACCTTATATTCACTCGGTTTGGTTAAATCCATTGTTGTTGCAGGTGTGGCCGTTGCGACCAATCCTGTTGTCGCCTTTTTCAGATATTCAACCGTCATATCCTTCGGAATCCAGCGATACGTAGACGGTACTGTCACTTCGGTCATCGTACCGCCTGAGAGCTCGGCCATATTGCACATTGCAATGGCATGTACGGTGCCTAAATGGTTTGTGACTTTTCTAGATTTTGAAATACTGACTTTACAAAACTCAGGTCGCAATTCCTCAAATTTTGGACTGATACTTGCAAAGTAAGGTGCTTTAAGACATAACGCTTTCGAAAATGCCCATTTCCCGCCAGGTTTAGATGACAGTTTTTCCCATATATTCAGTGTGCTCATGACACATCCTCTTTTTTTATCATCAATTTTTTAAATTAGAATTATGTTCTGTTTTTGAGTTTTATTCTGTTTTAACTAATTGTCAAGTGACTGATAATTCATTTAAGATTCTGTTTTCTTCAAATTCTGTGTCTGAAATGAATACCATTGCTATTTTTGAAAAGCACTACGCTGGAAGACGAAAACAATTAAAAAAAGAAATCTTAATAACAGCATTACAGCTTTTTAATCAAAATGGTGTTGAAGCCACGACCATTGAGCAAATCAGGGAAAATTCTGATACCAGTGTTGGAGCGATTTATTATCATTTCGGTACAAAAGAAGGAATTATCGCCAATTTATATTTTTTAGCATTAGATGATCAGGCGATTGAAAGAGAAAAATATTTTAAAAATATCAATAATATAAAAGAATTCATTTTTGCAATTGTCCATAGCTATCTTGATTGGATAGAACAAAATGTAGAACTTGCGAGATTTCAAATTACTGCCCGATATTATGTTTCTACGAGTACATATGAGGATGAATTGACTGAAAAGAATAAGACAAGGAATAAAGCAATTTTTCAGCATTTAAAGTCTGTATATTCAATGGAAAAACTCAAGAAATTACAGTTAAACCTAATCGTTTCATTAATACTAGGTCCCGCTGAAAATTATGCAAAACTATGGCTACTAGAAAAAATTTCCGAGAAACCGTCCAAATATAGAAATGAATTTGCTCAATCAGCCTGGTTATCTGTTGAACGTTTTTTTATAACAGATCAATAATTTTCTACCTTGGTTTGGATCTTGAGTCTAAAAAATTATTTATCAAAAATAACACTGGTTGAGTCTTCTTAAACTCATAATGACATCGGTTGAGTCGCAGTATAATGTCATTATGGTTCGTTAGAAGAACTAAGACATTGATTTAATTATCACGCGAATGACAACTTATGTATCGTTTGACGCTTAAAATGACACGATATCTGTCATTTTAACTTTTTAAAAAAAGCCACCCTCGCGGTGGCTTTTTTATGATCTGATTGATCTGCTTAAATTCTGGAATTTATTTCAACCGTTTCCCTGCTTCATCAATAATTATTTCCCCGTCTTCTTTGCTAAACGCAGCACGCTGCGGAGCAGAAAGAATATCTAAAACAACTTCTGATGGTCGGCACAATCTCACACCAAGTTCAGTCACCACAAATGGACGATTGATCAAAACCGGATGTTGCAGCATAAAATCAATCAGTTGTTGATCTGTCCAATGGCTGCTTTCCAGGTCAAGTTCTTCATAGGGCTTCACATTTTTACGAATCGCTTCACGTACCGACAGACCCGCATCCTGAATTAACTGAATCAGTTCTTCTTTGGTCGGCGGTGTTTCCAGATATTCAATCACCTCGGGTTCCTCACCGGTATTGCGGATCAGGGCCAAGGTATTTCGGGAAGTTCCACATTCAGGATTATGATAAATCTTGATCTTTTGCGACATGACTTTTCTCAGTGCATAAACAATATTGCTTTTATATATGGATATCCGTATATTCGCAATAGTAAATATATCAGGATATCGCGATGCATCAGACCGATTTTTTCAAATGTCTTGCCGATTCAACGCGTTTAGATATTTTAAAGCTGGTCATGGCCAAACAGAATGTCTGTGTCTGTGAATTCACAGAGCAATTAAATCTGAGCCAGCCCAAAATTTCCCGTCATCTGGCCTTATTGAGAAATCTGGGCGTTTTGCTGGATCAACGCCAAGGGCAATGGGTTTATTACCGTTTAAATCCTGATTTGCCGGTCTGGGCAAATGAAGTGTTAAAAGTCATCGCACAAGATCCGGAAATTCAAAAGTTAAAATCTACCATTTCAGCATCCTGCGAATTATCCTGAGTCCAATATCATGTCTACTTCAAAAATGTCATTTTTAGATAAGAATCTGACCATCTGGATTTTTATCGCCATGCTGCTGGGGATCTGGATTGGGGTTTTCTTTCCTCAGGCTTCGATTACTTTAGACCGGATGAGTATTGATTCGGTCAATATTCCGATTGCCATCGGTCTGATTGTCATGATGTATCCACCGCTTGCCAAAGTGAACTATGCCACTTTGCCGCAGGTATTTAAGGATAAACGCACGCTTACCCTGTCTCTGGTTCAGAACTGGCTAATTGCGCCCTGTCTGATGTTTGCATTGGCGCTGATTTTTCTGCAATCCTATCCTGAGTATATGACGGGTGTCATCCTGATCGGCTTGGCGCGTTGTATTGCCATGGTGCTGGTCTGGAATGGTCTGGCTTGTGGCGACAACCAGTATGTGGCCGGACTGGTGGCATTTAATAGTATTTTCCAGATCCTGTTTTTCAGTAGCTATGCCTGGCTGTTTTTGACCTTCTTGCCGCCTTATTTTGGTGTTGAAGCACAGGTGATTGATGTTAGCTTCTGGACGATTACCCACGCGGTTCTGGTTTATCTGGGGATTCCATTTTTGCTGGGCTTTTTGACACGTTTGATTCTGGTTAAGCAAAAAGGTCTGGAATGGTATCAGACGCAGTTTATTCCAAAAATCAGTCCGCTCAGCCTGCTGGCTTTGCTATTTACCATTGTTGCCATGTTTAGCCTTAAAGGCGGTGATGTGGTCAGCCTGCCACTGGATGTACTCAGAATTGCTATTCCCCTGACCATTTATTTCATTGTGATGTTCTTTATCAGCTTCTTTATGAGCAAGTGGATGGGCAATGATTATCCTAAAACTGCGGCTATTTCTTTTACCGCTGCCGGTAATAATTTTGAACTGGCTCTGGCAGTTGCGATTGCCACTTTCGGTCTCGCGTCCCCTGTGGCATTTACCACCGTGATTGGCCCTCTGGTTGAAGTTCCGGTTCTGATTGCGCTGGTCAGCGTTTCATTATGGCTAAGAAAAAAAGTGTTTAAAGAGGCATAACCCGATGGATCTCCCGAATATCAATTTGAATCTGCTAGGAACACCGACGCTGGACAAAGTTCAGGCCAAAGCACTGGATCATCCACCCCGGATTTTGCTGCTGTATGGTTCAAACCGTGAACGGTCCTACAGCCGGCTCGCTGTTCAGGAAGCGGGCCGGATACTGGAATATTTTGGCGCCGAAGTCAGAATCTTCCATCCCAAAGGATTACCCTTACCTGAGGATGCAGATACGAGCCACCTTAAGGTAAAAGAACTGCATGAACTTTTGGCCTGGTCAGAAGGCATGGTCTGGTGTTCACCGGAACGTCATGGTTCGATGAGTTCGATTCTAAAAGCCCAAATTGACTGGATTCCTCTGGCAGCCGGTGCAATTCGTGCGACTCAAGGCAAGACGCTGGCCGTGATGCAGGTTTGTGGTGGTTCGCAATCCTTTAATGCAGTGAATCAGTTGCGTGTTTTAGGACGCTGGATGCGGATGATCACGATTCCAAATCAGTCTTCTGTACCGAAAGCTTTCCTTGAATTTGAAGAAGATGGTCGCATGAAACCATCACCTTACTACAACCGCATTGTGGATGTGATGGAGGAACTCTACAAGTTCACTCTACTCACCCGCGGTCAGTCTGCTTATCTCACCGATCGATATTCTGAACGGATGGAAAGTGCCGAAGAATTATCAAAGCGGGTAAATCAGCAGACAATCTAGTATTTTCCAGATTCTTTCGATTCATCTTTTAAAAACCTCTATATTAAAAAATCCCGCTTAAAAAGCGGGATTTTTTATAAAGCACAATTAAGGGAAAAGTCTGGCATGATCAATGCCAGATTTCCCAATCAAAGGATGAGTTTCAAGTGGCTTTGTTGCACAAACCTAGCCTATAAGGTTTATTCAGTCCTATAATTTCAAAATGAATAAACATACTCCTAAAAC
>NZ_JAYWYX010000016.1:0-86774 GCF_048147925.1 Acinetobacter sp. 226
GGCATAAGGAACGGAAGGTCAATTGCACGCTCTGGCTCTGGGATGTAAGAGTCAAGAGCTTCAACAAGCGCAACTACCGCTGGCTCGCCGTATTGGCTGTCATCACCATTAAGTGCAAGAAGAGCAGAACCACGGATCACTGGAGTGTCATCACCCGGGAAGTCATAAGTAGAAAGAAGTTCACGAACTTCCATTTCAACCAGCTCAAGAAGCTCTTCGTCGTCTACAAGGTCGCATTTGTTCAAGAATACAACGATGTAAGGTACACCTACCTGACGAGAAAGCAGGATGTGTTCACGAGTTTGCGGCATTGGACCATCAGTCGCAGCACATACAAGGATCGCGCCATCCATCTGAGCAGCACCAGTAATCATGTTTTTAACATAATCGGCGTGGCCCGGGCAGTCTACGTGAGCGTAGTGACGAGTTGGAGAATCGTATTCTACGTGAGAAGTATTGATGGTAATACCACGTGCTTTTTCTTCTGGTGCAGAGTCAATCGCAGCGTAGTCTTTCGCTTCGCCACCGAATTTCTTAGCACATACAGTTGCAATCGCAGCTGTTAAAGTTGTTTTACCATGGTCAACGTGACCAATTGTGCCCACGTTAACGTGTGGCTTATTACGTTCGAACTTAGCCTTAGCCATGAGATCTTCCTTTTTGAACTGCTCATGCAGGATCACTGCATGAGCGCTTGGTTTTTAACTATGAATTAGTTTGGGCTTATAGTAATCGAAAGATTACTCGTCGTCACCTTTTTTACCGCCAGACTGGAACTTAGAAATAATGCCTTCAGCCACGTTACGTGGAGTTTCAGCATATTTAGCAAATTCCATAGAGTAAGTCGCACGACCTTGAGACATAGAACGCATATGAGTTGCGTAACCAAACATCTCAGAAAGTGGAACTTCTGCACGAATCGCTTTAGTACCACCAGGTAAATCGTCCATACCCTGAACCATACCACGACGACGGTTTAAGTCACCCATGATATCGCCCATGTAGTCTTCTGGAGTTTCTACTTCAACTTTCATGATAGGCTCAAGCAAGATAGGATCTGCTTTCATGAAACCGTCACGGAAGGCATAAGAACCTGCCATTTTGAACGATAATTCGTCAGAGTCGACGTCATGGTAAGAACCGTCGAACAATGTCGCTTTGATGCCAACTACTGGGTAACCAGCAAGGACACCATTCTTCATACGTTCTTGGATACCTTTGTCAACCGCACCGAAGAATTCTTTAGGTACTACACCACCAACAACTTCTTCAGCGAACTCGTAGTCTTTACCAGTTTCAGGGTCAAGCGGCTCTAAACGTACGTATACGTGACCGAATTTACCTTTACCACCAGTTTGACGAACGAATTTACCTTCTTGCTCAACAGATTTCTTGATCGTTTCGCGGTAAGCAACCATTGGTTTACCAATGTTCGCTTCAACGTTGAACTCACGCTTCATACGGTCAACGATGATGTCAAGGTGAAGCTCACCCATACCAGCAATGATGGTTTGACCAGATTCTTCGTCAGTACGTACACGGAACGATGGATCTTCTTTCGCCAAACGACCTAAAGCAACTGACATTTTTTCTTGGTCAGCTTTAGTTTTAGGTTCAACTGCAAGTGCAATTACTGGCTCTGGGAATTCCATACGCTCAAGTGTAATGATGTTGTTTTCATCACAAAGCGTATCACCAGTTGTCGTATCTTTAAGACCTACACACGCTGCGATGTCACCTGCACGAATTTCTTCGATGTCATGACGGTCATTTGCGTGCATCTGTACGATACGGCCAACACGTTCACGTTTCATTTTTACTGGGTTGTAAACAGGGCTACCTGCTTTCAGAACACCTGAATAAACACGTACGAACGTTAAGTTACCTACGAATTTGTCGTTCATGATTTTGAACGCAAGCGCAGAGAACGGAGCATCGTCAGACGCTTCACGAGAACCTTCAGTTTCGTCTTTGTCGTCCAGGATACCTTTGATCGCTTCTACGTCTGTAGGCGCTGGCAAGAACTCAATAACAGCATCCAACATACGTTGAACACCTTTGTTTTTGAACGCTGAGCCACAAAGCATTGGTTGAATTTCATTCAACAATGTACGTGCACGCAGACCAGAAACGATTTCTTCTTTAGTCAACTCGCCTTCTTCAAGGTACTTGTCCATGAGTTCTTCTGATGCTTCCGCAGCAGCTTCAACCATGTTAGTACGCCATTCGTTAGCTAGCTCAACTAAGTCAGCAGGGATTTCACCATATTCGAACTTCATACCTTGAGACGCTTCGTCCCAGATGATCGATTTCATTTCGATTAGGTCAACAACACCTTGGAAGTTTTCTTCAGCGCCAACTGGAATCACGATTGGCACAGGGTTACCGCCAAGACGTGTTTTTACTTGTTCCACAGCACGGAAGAAGTTCGCGCCAGTACGGTCCATTTTGTTTACGAACGCAATACGAGGCACTTTATATTTGTTTGCTTGACGCCATACAGTTTCAGACTGAGGTTGTACACCACCTACAGCACAGTAAACCATACATGCACCGTCAAGAACACGCATAGAACGCTCAACTTCGATCGTGAAGTCAACGTGTCCCGGGGTGTCAATAACGTTAATACGGTGTTCTGGGAACTGGTTAGCCATACCTTTCCAGAAGCATGTTACTGCTGCTGAAGTAATGGTAATACCACGTTCTTGCTCTTGTTCCATCCAGTCAGTTGTTGCTGAACCTTCGTGAGTTTCACCTAGTTTATGGCTCTCACCTGTGTAGAACAAAATACGTTCAGAAGTCGTTGTTTTACCAGCATCAATGTGAGCCGAGATACCAATGTTACGGTAACGAGAAATTGGGGTTTGACGAGCCATGATCTCTTGCATTCCTAAATTTTGTTGTTTAAAACAGGACGCTTTAAGCTGCTAGCAACTTAAAGCGTTTTGATGACAGTCTGGGTAAAACCCAAACCATCACTGTCCTGATAAGGGCCTGTTTTATTTGCTTAGAAACGGTAGTGAGAGAATGCTTTGTTGGCTTCAGCCATACGGTGCACATCTTCACGTTTTTTAACCGCTGCGCCTTTACCTTCAGATGCATCAAGCAACTCGCCAGCAAGACGTAAAGCCATAGTTTTTTCAGAACGCTTAGCAGCAGCATCTACTAACCAACGCATCGCTAGAGCAGTACGACGGGATGGGCGTACTTCCATAGGAACTTGGTATGTAGCACCACCAACACGGCGTGCTTTAACTTCGACCATAGGACGAACTTTTTCAAGCGTAGCTTCAAAGAATTCAACCGGGTCTACTTTAGATTTTTCTTGAACGCGGTCTAAAGCACCGTAAACGATACTTTCAGCAATAGATTTTTTACCATCTTGCATTACGTGGTTCATGAATTTAGCGATTGTTTGGCTGCTGAACTTAGGATCCGGAAGGATTTCACGAGCAGCGACTACGCGACGTCTTGGCATTTTAAAACTACCTATAAATATGACACTTCAGGTTTATCCAGCAGTAGCACAAAGTGTCATGTGCTTTCGCTGGCCTTACTACACGTCGCTTGAATTTCACAAAATTAAATGCAGAAATCAGACAAGCGAGACGATAAAGGATTACAGTTCTAGCGAACTAAGAATTTGATCTTGAAAGATTATTTCTTAGGACGTTTAGTACCGTATTTAGAACGAGCTTGGTTACGATCTTTAACACCAGCACAGTCTAAAGAACCACGAACGGTATGGTAACGTACACCTGGTAAATCTTTAACACGACCACCACGGATAAGAACAACACTGTGCTCTTGAAGGTTATGACCTTCACCACCGATGTAGCTAGAAACTTCGAAACCTGAAGTTAAGCGAACACGGCAAACTTTACGCATTGCTGAGTTAGGTTTTTTAGGTGTAGTTGTGTAAACACGTGTACAAACACCACGACGCTGTGGACAAGCCTTCAACGCAGGAACTTTAGATTTTTCAACTAAAGTCGTACGACCCTTGCGGATCAACTGATTTGTTGTTGCCATGTGGCAATTCTCCCGTTAATAAAAAGCCCCAAAAAACTACTACTTTTTGAGGGCATGCAATTGTAAGTCAAGATGCAAAATTGGTCAACCTAATCAAGTCAAGCAAATGCCGATTCTCACGACATTGCTTGCTTTTATAGCTTGATTAAAATCCGCTTATTTTTTCGAATTTTTTCCAGCTTTTTTTGTAACATTTTGGACTTCAGATTGAGGGTCTGATTTGTCCTGATTATCTGCCTCAAGCTCTGGAGTTTCTGCAGCAGATTCTGTCTCGGCAGCTGCATCTGGATGCAGTTCAGCTTCAATTTCCGGATTAAATGAAGTTTTAGTTAAAGCCGGTTGCTGTGACTGTTTGTCTGCGGCAGGTTCAACCAATTCATCGCTGAGCGCTTCCAGCCCTGCACTGACTTTTTCATCTTTCTTCACTTCAGCATCTTGAGCGCTTAAATCATTCTGTTCTTTTTTGACCAGTTTAACCTGACTGATTGTGCTATTACCCTCAAGTGGAATCTCTTTATCCATGATTGGCTTATCTTTTGGAGCTTCAACCGATGGAGAAGTACTTTCTAGCAGCTTGGGACTCGCCTGTTGCAACAAACTGACTGCTTTCTTATAGGCAGCATAAGGGGAAAGTTGTGAATCCTGGTGCTGAATCAGATATTGACGAGCATGGGAAAATGCTTCCTGAGCTTTCTGATTCACGTCCTCAACAAAGCGATGACTATATACAGCACCAATACCTGCACTTGCCAGAGGAGTCAGCCTGGTTAACTGCTCCAGTATCGAACTTTTCGGCAGATGATTCAGCCATTGCCATTTCGTTTCTCCCTCATGACGACTGAGCCATTGCTTGATAACACTGATATCGTTACCAGAACCTAGCATCGCCTGTAACTGGGAAATATCATGGCTTTTAAGGGTATTGCTTAACGCTTTTAAACCCAACAACAAAGTTTGCTTTTCTGCAATCAGACCGAGGTCGATCTGTTTAAAAATATGCTGGACGATTTCCTGGTCTTCTTCTTTACTCAAGTCAAAACCATAAGAACGGCCAACTTGATAGATGGTACGTAATGCCATAAGTAAAGAAGCCGGAATATCGATCGCAGTACCAATCACCCCTGAAGCACCACTGACCGCCCCCTGCACTGTTGCAATCCATTTATTTTGCTCACCCAAAGCTTGAGAAATCCGTTTGGAACGATCAACATCCTGAGTGAGTTCCTCTAAATCTTTCACTCCAGCCTCATCGAGAATGGCATCGACCGAACTGGTTTGATTACTGAATTGATTGAGACGCTCATAAAAATAATTCGATACTTTTTCGGTCAGGTCTGGCGCCACAAAGTGCGCAACATTATTTACGGTATTAAAACGGTTCCCGAGAAGTTGACGGGATACATTGGGAAGATGCTCACGGAGCATTTGCTGAGGATTGTCATATTTTTTTGAGGAAAAAACACTTTTCACCTTCGCTGAACCGTCAATCACCTGATCAGAGCCTGAAGGCTTCAGTGCTTTAGTCACTGAATCCGGTGCAACATGATTCAATAAATCCAATCCGGTTGAACTGAACTTTTTCGCCACTCCAAAGGCATTCGAAATCAGACCATTAGATTGTTTATTATTAGCATTTACCATTTTTTACCTCAGCATTCATGTGCTTGTATTTGGTATAAATACTAGGTGTAGTCAGCATTTATCTCAACTTTATTCTGTTTCATTTAGTAAAACCCGTACACGCCGACTCACAAAGTCAACCGACTGTCACACGGCATAACATTTGCCATAAGATTTCAAAAGTCTTTCTGCTATCATGTTCCCCATCATGAAATTAAGGCTGAGCGCTGGATTGGGCGATTTAAAAGCCCCTGTATCTGCCGTTGAGCATAGAGCAAACTATAAGGATCTGTAGATGAAACGTGTTGTCATCACTGGCATGGGTATTAACTCGTGTATTGGTAATACATTAGAGGATGTAAACCATTCTTTACAAAACGGGATTTCAGGAACACGTTTTAATCCGACTTATGCTGAACTCAATTTCAAAAGTCATGTTAGTGCTGCAGCCGAGCAGGATTTCGACGGGATCGACCGCAAACTAAAACGCTTTATGGGTGTATGTGCGATGTATGCATACAACTCGGCGCTGGCTGCGGTTGAACATGCAGGTTTAAAGGCTGAAGACCTAGCTGGCAACCCACGCTATGGTATCGCGGGTGGTTCAGGTGGCGGTTCAACTGCTTCCGTTATTGAAATGAACGAATTATTGCAAACCAAAGGTGCGCGTAAAGTTGGTCCTTTCTTTGTACCACGTAATATGACCAACACCATTACGGCTAACGTCGGTGTCGCTTTTAAACTGCAAGGTGTAGCGCATACCATTACCAGTGCATGTGCAACCTCTGCGGATGCGATTGGTTATGCCTACAACCTGATTCAACTCGGCAAACAAGATTTAATGCTGGCAGGTGGCGGTGAAGAAGATCACTGGTCACAAAGCTTGTTGTTTGATGCTATGGGCGCACTCTGCTCTAAATACAATGATAGCCCGGAAACAGCATCACGCCCTTATTCTGCAGATCGTGACGGTTTCGTGATTGCCGGTGGTGGTGGTTTCGTGGTGCTCGAGTCTTTGGAACATGCGCAAGCGCGTGGTGCTAACATTCTTGCCGAAGTCGTAGGCTATGCAGCCAATTCGGATGGTGCCGACATGGTTGCACCAAGTGGTGAAGGTGCAACGCGTTGCGTACTGATGGCTTTAGAAGAAGCAAAACAACACGGTGTCGATAAAATTGACTATGTAAATACACATGGTACTTCTACTCCAGCGGGCGACATTACAGAACTTAAAGCAATGGAACGTGCTTTCGGTGAAGGTCAGGTTCCTCCACTCAGCTCAACCAAGTCAATGACAGGTCACAGTCTTGGGGCTGCTGGTGTTCAGGAAGCGATTTATTCGGTTCTAATGATGCAAAATGACTTTATTGCGCCAAACATCAATGTGACCGAGCTGGATGAAGGTGCGAAACCATTTGATATCGTGCTTGAAAAACGTGACGCAAAATTGAATACTGTAATGAGTAACAGTTTCGGTTTCGGCGGCGTAAATGCTTGTCTCATTTTCAAAAAATGGGAAGGCTAAGCCGCCCAGTTTAGGGTGACTTGATGGATGCTCCTTCTGATGCTTTCTTGTGGGTAAAAGCATTACATATTATTGCGGTGGTATGCTGGTTTGCAGCTTTGTTCTACTTGCCACGGCTGTATGTCTACCATGCCATGAGTGAAGATGCCGTGAGTCATCAACGCTTTGAAATCATGGAACGTAAATTGTATCGTGGCATCATGTGGCCGGCCATGCTGGCCACTCTGATTACGGCGCACTTTCTGGTGGATTGGGGGGATGCAACGCAGCATTACCATGAAGCTTTATGGTTTTATCTGAAAGTAGGTCTGGTCGGTTTACTGGTGATTTACCATCTGGTATGTGGTTATTACCGCAAGAAACTGATTAATAATCCACATTACAAGTCGCACAAGTTCTGGCGTTATTTTAATGAGATGCCTACCCTGATCTTATTTGCCGTTGTCATTCTGGTGGTGGTGAAACCGCAGTTTTAATGTATTCAATTTAAAAAAACCTCCAATAGGAGGTTTTTTTAATCTTTTTTTTATTCAATAATTCAAATCCTGCTTAAGCCGAATTTTCTATAAGCCCCAAGCAAGCATCTAATAAATCCTACTTTTTCTAACTGAGAAATACGGGAAGAATGTCTAAAAATCACTTTAAATTGCTCTTAAGCAGCGTAAAAAAAAGCAGAAATCTTCCGGATGACTTTAAAGAAAAATTCCAATCCGTAAATCACGGTTAATCTCATACTCTAACGTGCAATTCGAACTTCCCCTTCTAAACCATTTGGACTGAATACGATTTGCCATAATTGTAATTCTCGTGCTCGAAATGCACCCGCACAGGCATTTAAATAATAATTAAACATTCTTTTAAAGCGCGCACTATAATTGGCTTCAATTTCTGGCCACGCTTGAAGGAATCTTTCCGACCAAGCCCGAAGTGTTAAGTCATAATCGGTACCAAAATTATGCCAATCTTCCATAATAAATTTGCCACTACTAAAATGAGCAATTTTTTCAATTGAGGGTATATAACCATTCGGGAAGATATATTTAGTTATCCATGGATCAGCTCCCTTCCTTATGGTATTAGAACCAATGGTATGCAATAAAAACAATCCATCCGCATTTAAATTACGTTGTACGACTTGAAAATAGGTATCGTAATTTTTCAATCCTACATGCTCAAACATGCCTATAGATGCAATACGATCGAATCTCTCATTTAAGTTACGATAATCCATAAGCAAGATTTCAACATCAAGTCCTTTACATCGCTCAACGGCTAGTTTTTGTTGTTCTTTAGAAATAGTAATACCTACTACCGAAACTTGATAATTTTTGGCCGCATATTCAGCTAACCCTCCCCACCCGCAACCAATATCCAGCAATCGCATGCCTGGCTGCAAGTCAAGTTTGCGACAGATCAAATCGAGTTTTTGTTGCTGGGCTTGAAAAAGGTTATCGGCATTTTTCCAGTAGGCACAAGAATATTGCATATATGGATCAAGCATATGATTAAAAAGATCATTACCAAGATCATAATGTTCTTCACCCACCTGCCAGGCTCTTTTTTGAGTCTGTAAATTTTGAATTCGAGAAATTGCAATTCTAATAATATCTTTTAAATTATAGGGTATTTTTTTATCTAACTTGGCACGTAAAATTTTATAGAATAAAATATCCAGCCGATCACAGTCCCACCAGCCATCCATATAGCTTTCACCTAGACCTAATGAACCTTGCTGTAAGATACGGTTATAAAAATCATCATTATGTACCTGTATGTCATAAGGCTTGTCACCATTAACCTGAATGCCAGCTTCATCCAATAATTTTTCCAAGATCTCTCTTAGACCATCATTTTTATGCTCAACATAGATATTCATATCTACTCCTACATCTTCTATTTTTTTAGTTTTATTAAATAATTATATAATTCCAGATAACTCTACCTCTTATGGATTTCACTCCAAGCGCCAGATTATGCTTATTTTTTAGCAGCACTTCATCAGCTACTCGAGTCTTTGTCCTTTGAAGAGATTAGCTAATCATTGCAAAATTTTGGCTGTTAGACTGTTTTTCTAGTGTTAAGAGATGAACTCCTATTGTAGGCAGGTCATTTTAAAAAGACTTTTATTATGAGATTCAGCATCCGCTGAAACAGGCATTCATTTTTCAAATTATTTTTTATCCATGATTCATGGTTAACTCAAATTTCAATCACCATTTAAATAGACCCTCATAAAAAAGAGAGGGGTTTCTTCCCCTCTCTTTTTAATTATTTGAACCCATAGTTACCGTATATCTAAAGACTGGATGCGCTTCTTCATCCTTGGTTTATACAACATATGGTAGGTGGCAAACAGAATAATCAACCAGAGTGGACTAATCATCAATGCTTTCATGGTATCTGCTTCCAGACTCAAAATAACCAATGCAAAGAACAAAAAGATCAGTACAAGATATGACATCCAAATACCACCTGGCATTTTGAAGGTAGAAGCTGCATGCTTTTCAGGCTGCTGTTTACGGTAACGGATATAGCACACCATAATCAGCCCCCAAATACTGATAAACAGGATCACACACAGCGAACTTGCCAGCGTAAAAGCTTCCATGGTGTTGGGTACGAAATACTGAAAAGCTGCGCCTGCCATGATAAAGGCACAGGAAAACAGCAAGCCTTTGGCTGGAACCGCACGACTCGAAAGTTCAGCTAGCGCCTGGGGTGCCTGAGAGTCACGAGCCAAACCAAAGAGCATCCGGCTGGTCGAAAATACCCCACTGTTCATTGATGACATCACAGAAGACAGCACCACCAGATTCATGATAATGGCCGAAACCGGAATCCCTGCATGCAGGAAAAGTGTCACGAAAGGACTTTGATCCGCGGGAATTTCCACCCATGGTGTCACAGACATAATCACCAGCAGAGACAGCACATAGAACAGGATAATTCGGGTTGGAATCGCATTCACTGCTTTAGGTAGGTTTTTTTCAGGATCCTTGGTTTCAGCCGCCATGGTACCGAGCAGCTCTACCCCCACGAAGGCAAACATCGCAATCTGAAAGCCTGCGAGAAAGCCCATAGTTCCTTTAGGAAACATGCCATCATAAGCCCAGACATTGCTAAGACTGGCAGCAGATCCATCTGGCGTCTGGAAATTGCTGAAAATCATATATCCGCCAATTGCAATCAGGCCCAGAATGGCCAGAATTTTAATCAGGGCAAACCAGAACTCAATTTCACCGAACAGTTTGACGGTCAGCAGGTTAATTCCAAGTACCAGCAATACACAGCCAGCACTGATCATCGCCTGCCCCAATGGGGTAAAGGTCATATCCGGTGGCAACCAGAAATTCAGATAATTGATAATTGCCGCCAGATCCGCAATACCCACCAGAATCCAGCCCAGCCAATAGGACCAGCCAATATAATAGCCCGCACCCGGGCCAATCAGGTCATGCGCCATATCAATAAAAGATTTATAGTGCAGATTGGACAGCAAAATTTCGCCTAATGCACGCATCAGAAAAAAGAACATTGCACCAATAATCATATAGATAAATAAGATTGACGGTCCTGCTAATGCAATGGTTTTACCGGAGCCCATAAACAGGCCTGTACCAATGGCGCCACCAATGGCGATTAACTGCAAATGCCGGTTAGAGAGCTTACGCTGCAATTCATGGGGAGCAGACGCTGCGTCATCCTTAGAGGAGGCGGTATTCATAATCGGTTCCTTTTCTTAGCTCAGACTTTCGCTCATCTAATCGGATATCTTCCTGAAATCCTGATTGCAGATGCAGTTTCATTTAAATAACTAAATGATCAAGTCTGATGTCCTTATAAAATCAAAATAGGGAGATGTAAAAATATTCTTTAAATCAAGGTAATGCTGCTATCACTGCAATTTCAATCAGCCAGTCAGGGTTCACCAGATCCGCCTGAATCGTAGCGCGTGCGGGCGTGCCATGACCTTGCAGCCATTCCACCCAAAGCTGATTCACGGTTTGAAAATCGTCCAGATTTTTCACGAATAGCTGTGCAGAAAGCAGACGGCTTTTATCAGTATTTGCCAGTGCCAGCAACTCCTCAATCTTGGCGAACACTTCCAGTGTCTGTTTGCGTATGTCCAGATCGCTGCTGTCGGGTATTTGACCCGATAAATACACGGTTTGATGATGAATCGTTACAGCACTCATAATTCCATTGCTCTTGAGCCGCTGAATAGCTGTATTGTCCTGTGTCATGTTGATCTTCCTTGTTTGGGATATGAAATAAAAAATTAGATTAAAAATTTAAGCATCAATCTGAAAATTAACCCGGGCGGTTACCGCACACATGAGCTCATAGCCGATCGTGCCAGAACTGGCCGCCACCTCATCAATTGGCAAAAGCACACCTTCGGAAGATTGCCCCCAAAGTACCACTTCACTGCCTACATCCGCCTGCGGCAGTGCAGTGACATCCACAGCGAGCATATCCATACTGATCCGGCCCAATGTATGTGTTTTAACTGAATCCACCAGCACAGGCGTACCGGTCGCCGATAGCCGCTGATAGCCATCGGCATAGCCACAGGCCACCACTCCGATCCGCATCTGTTGCGTGGCAATAAATTTGGAGCCATAGCCAATACTATCGCCTGCCTGTACTGTCTGAATGGCGATAATCTCACTGCGCAGGCTCATCGTAGGACGTAAATTCCAGTCTTGAATACTATGTGCAGGATAATCCGGGGAACTGCCATACAGCATGATGCCGCTACGCACAATATCGCAATGAAGGGTTTGATGATGCCGCAAAATGGCCGCACTGTTACTCAGCGAGGTTTTACCCGCAAGTCCCTGAATCGTTTTATTAAAAATAAAATGTTGATGTTCAATTCCATCCAATCCAAAACGCTCGCCATCCGCATCGGAGAAATGGGTCATATGCGTGATTGAACGGACAGTATTCAGCTGATGCAGCTCCTGCCAGATTTCTGCATATTGCTGTGGCTCAAAACCCAGCCGGTTCATGCCACTGTTCATTTTTAAATACACATCAAACTGTACATCTGGTGCTATTGCAGCAAACTGTTTCAACCATTGCACTTGATGCAGGGAATGAATGGCAAAGCTCATTTCATGCTTCGCACATTCAAATAAATCCTCAAAAGCGAAAATACCTTCAAGCAACAGCAGCGGCTTCTTGCACCCAAGCGCACGTAGCCGCGTGCCCTCCCCGATATCCAGAAAGGCAAATCCACCTGCATCCTGAAGTGCCGTATAAACGCGCTCAATCCCGTGTCCATAGGCATTGGCCTTGACCACGGAAAATACCTGGCTGTCAGGCATACATTGGCGTGAAACGCTTAAATTATGCCTAAGCGCCTGCTGATGAATGATCGCAGTAATAGGACGTGGCATAAAACTCCTCCTTGAATACTGTGCCTCAGATGATCTTAGGCCGCCTGCTGATAACGCGACAATGAAAGACCTTCGGTACTGATTTCAGGATCACGAGCCAAGACCAGATCGCTGATTAACTTGCCCGAACCACACGCCATGGTCCAGCCTAACGTGCCATGTCCGGTATTCAGGAACAGGTTTTTAAAACGAGTTTTTCCAATAATTGGTGTACTGTCCGGAGTCATTGGGCGAAGGCCTGTCCAGAAGCTGGCCTGATTCATATCCCCCCCAGGGAATAAATCACGGGTCACCATTTCCAGCGTGCCACGACGGTCTTCATTCAGACCCAAGTTAAAACCGCTCAGTTCAGCCATTCCCCCTACGCGGATGCGCTGGTCGAAACGGGTGATTGCAATTTTATAGGTTTCATCCAGCACGGTAGATTGTGGAGCGAAGGCTGGATCTACAATAGGAATCGTCAATGAATAACCTTTCACCGGATAGACCGGTAAATTCAGTTCAAGCGGTTTGAGGAAATCACGTGAATAACTACCAAAGGCCAGCACGTATTTATCTGCTGTAAGCACCTGACCATTCACCAGAACACCTTTGATCTGGTCGCCTTCTACAATCAGTTTTTCAACATTTTGATTAAACTTAAACTCTACACCCATCCCTTTGGCATGTTCTGCCAAGGCATTGGTAAACAGATAGCAGTCACCCGTTTCGTCATTGGGTAAATGCAGACCACCCACCAGTTTGTCTTTTGCCTGTGCCAATGCCGGTTCTACACGCGCCAGTCCATCACGATCCAGCAACTCAAACTCCACACCAGTTTCTTTTAGAACCTCGATATCGCGCTGCACCGCATCCAGCTGCGCATCTTTACGGAAAATCTGCAAAGTGCCTTTCGCACGGTTTTCATAAGAGATGCCAATATCACGACGCAAATTGCGTAAACAGTCACGGCTATATTCAGCCACACGCACCATCCGTTCTTTATTGACTGCATAATGCTGGGCATTACAGTTTTTCAGCATTTGTGCCATCCACTGCAATTGCCACAGGCTGCCATCGACATTAATCGCCAACGGAGCATGATGCTGGAACATCCATTTGACCGCCTTAAAAGGAATACCTGGTGCCGCCCAAGGAGTCGAGTAGCCCGGAGAAATCTGTCCAGCATTGCCAAAGCTGGTTTCCTGAGCCGGACCCGCCTGACGATCCAGCACAGTTACAGTTGCTCCCTGCTGCGCCAGATAGTAAGCGCTTGCCACACCAATCACACCACTACCTAAAACCAATACGCGCATTACCTTAATCCTCAAACATTTTTCCAGGTTATTTCACTAGTATATTTTTGCTTTAATAGTTAAATTCACTATATTCAGTGTATAAATTCAGTGGAATAAATATTTTTTCGGGCAGAATTAAAAAAAAGAGGGAAATATTAATGCGCAAATTAGACCGCATTGATCGCATGATTCTAGACATCCTGCAACGCGATGGCCGGATTGCCATTAGCGAGCTGGCAGCACGTGTCAATCTTTCAACCACACCCTGTTCAGAACGGGTAAAACGGCTGGAGCGTGAAGGTATTATCATGGGTTATTACGCCCGTTTAAATCCGGAAATGCTGGAACGTAGTTTGCTGGTATTTCTGGAAATCAAACTCTCAGCCAAATCAGGTGATGTATTTGATCAGGTGGCTCGTAATCTGACAGAAATTCCAGAAGTCCTGGAATGTCATTTAATTTCTGGTGATTTTGATTATCTGGTCAAAGCGCGTTTA
Source organism: Acinetobacter sp. 226 (assembly GCF_048147925.1). NCBI lineage: Bacteria > Pseudomonadati > Pseudomonadota > Gammaproteobacteria > Moraxellales > Moraxellaceae > Acinetobacter > Acinetobacter sp. 226. Next base: position 14,357 of record NZ_JAYWYX010000016.1, read on the forward strand.
AAGGAAATGAGTGCTTATCGCCGTTTACTGGGGGATTTACTGAAAAAACTGCCCGCTTCTGCCTCCTCGCACAGTTATGTCGTCATGGAAGAAGTCAAAGAAAGTTTATATCTGGACCTAGGGATTTAATACCTTAACTTTATTAATCTGCCTGCAAAAACGTTAAAGCCCCGGAAGGGGCTTTATGTTCGAAAATTCATTGATTTTATCAATCCTTAAGCAGGAATACGCAGTACCTGTCCGGGAAAAATATCATCCGCATTTTTAAGCAAGGGACGATTAGCCTCAAAGATCTTATTATACTGATTGGCATCCCCATAAAACTCTTTTGAGATTTTAGATAAAGTATCGCCAGATTTGACTGTATAGAATTTACTTTCAGGTTCTGGATTAGTCACGGTTAGCTGATCATCTACTTTGGCGACATGATCAATATTTCCGACTGCCAGAATAATCTTTTCACGATCGGCCTGACTTTTTACCTGTCCGCGCACGGTGGCCAGATCAGAGGTCGAGTTATAGCTAATCGACAAACCTGTAATCGGCAAGCCTAAACTTTTGACATGGCCCAATAGCTTATTTGCCATTTCTTGGGCAGAAGGCTCTGCAGGTGCGGCTTTAGGTGCCTGCGGTGTCGCTGCCGGAGTTTGCTGTGGTTCTGCAGCAGCCGTATTTTTCTTACCGATACCTTTTACGAAATCAAAAAGACCCATGGTGAACTCCGTTCTTGTTGTTAATGTCACATCACTCCTATTTTTATAATGAAAAGAGCCCAAGGATAGTTAGTCATTGGTGACATAAAGGTAATGGATTGTAAAACCTTTATGCATGTGAAAAGCGGACACAAAAAAACCACCTTGCGGTGGTCTTTAGGTTCAGCAAAGCTGAAAATCAGCAATTAACCAAGTTTTTTAGTTACATAGTCAATAGCAGACTGAACAGTTGTGATTTCGTTAGAATCTTCATCAGGAATCGTGATGTCGAAGTCATTTTCGAAAGACATAACAAGTTCAACTAGGTCTAGAGAGTCAGCACCCAAGTCATCCATGAAAGATGCTTCGTTTTTGATCTCTTCGATTTTGATACCAAGTTGTTCTGCAACCGCTTGCTTAACGCGTTGTTCGATATCGCTCACAGGAATTCTCCTCATTGCTTGTGGCGTTTTTAATGCCGTTAGTTTAATTGAATCTAAAAAATTTGGAAAGTTTATACTTGAGCTTAGCTCATGTATAAGCCCCCATTTACATGAATAACTGTACCAGTAATGTAACTGGCTTTATCCGAAGCCAAGAAACTTACGGCATTGGCGATATCCTGCGGATTACCCAAACGGTTTAAAGCCACCTGTTCAGTCATCTTTTTACGAATATCTTCACTTAACTGCTCAGTCATTTCAGTGGCAATAAATCCTGGCGCCACCGAGTTTACCGTAATCTGACGACTGCCCATTTCTTTGGCCAGGCTGCGGCTAAATGCTTCAATACCAGCTTTGGCAGCAGAATAGTTGGCTTGCCCCGGGTTGGCAAAGTGTGCCACCACAGAACTGATATTGATAATGCGGCCGAAACGCGCCTTGGTCATGCCTTTCAGTACACGTTTAGATAAACGGTAAACGGCCTTCAGGTGAATATTTAAAATATCATCCCAGTCATCTTCTGACATGCGCAGTAACAGGTTATCTTTGGTAATCCCGGCATTATTCACCAATACCAGTACCGGACCATAGTTTTGCTCGATATCACTCACCAGTGCATCAATCGCAGCACCATCACGCACATCTAAAACTTTACCGGCACCATTTTCAGCAAAATGTGCAGTTAATTTTTCTGCACCAGCTTCAGAAGTCGCAGTACCGACGACAAAATAACCGTCCTGAATGAGTTGTTGCGCAATTGCAGCCCCAATGCCGCGACTCGCACCTGTTACCAAGGCAACTTTACGTTCCTGTGTCATGCAATTTTCCCTTCTGCCACCAGTACGGTGTTAAGCGCATCTTCCAGACGAGATTTGGTATCCAGTGGAAGTGCTTTTTCGATATTTGGTAAACGTTTCGCCATATTCGCCAGTACATTACCTGGACCGCATTCTACAATATACTCAACTCCTTCATCTTGAAGGAATTGTAGTGTTTTGGTCCACTGTACCGACTCATATAGCTGCGCCGTCAAGGCCTGACGAAGTTCAGTCACATCAGCCGCCGCTCTCGCGCCTACATTTTGTAATACAGGTATACGGGGCATCTCAATGGCCGTTTGTTCCAAAGCTGGCGCGAACTGCTCGGCAGCAGGTTTCATTAGTGAACAGTGCGAAGGAACTGAAACAGGCAGCGCAATGGCTTTAGCGCCATTTTCCTTGGCCAGTGCCATAACAGCTTCTACACGTTCTTTATTCCCTGCAACCACAACTTGGCCTTGTGCATTATAGTTCGCTGCTTCAACTGAACCTTCACCTGCTTCAGTCGCTTTCGCACAAAGCTCAATCACTTTGGTGTCATCCAAACCTAGAATGGCTGCCATTGCACCGACACCTTGAGGTACTGCATCTTGCATCAGTTTACCACGCAGGTTCACCAGCTTAACTGCATCACCCAGGCTTAAAGCACCGGATGCAACCAGTGCGCTGTATTCACCCAGTGAATGACCCGCCATGTATTTTGGTGCCACCCCGCCTAACTCCAACCATACACGCCATAAGGCAATTGATGCAGTTAAGAGCACAGGTTGAGTAAATTCGGTTTGATCCAGACCTTCACCACTTTGGGCGATCTGCCACAGATCAAAGCCCACCGCTGCAGATGCCTCGGCAAATGTATCGCGGATACCACTAAACTGTTCTGCAAGTTCAGCGAGCATGCCGACTTTTTGTGAACCCTGACCTGGGAATACAAATGCAGTTTTAGTTGCTTGAGCTGCTTGTTCGAGTTGTTTAGCAGACATAAATAAAATCCTTTCATTCAAGAGGTGCGAATCTTTTAAGCAAGCCAAAGAATTGGCCAATCAGATCACCCTACCCATTGTGGAGCGCAATTTAGCACGTAATTTCGGCTTGGGTAATTGCCAAATACAACAAAAACCGCAACTTCAATATTAAACATGCAAAACTTAGACATAAAAAATCAGCCATAAAAAAAGGGAGCTTAACGCTCCCATTTTTTCTACTAAGCTTTAACGCTTAATACATCATCAATTATTCAGCAGATGCTTTAGCGAATAATTGACGACCACGGTAGATACCATCTTTAGATACGTGGTGACGACGATGAGTTTCACCAGTAGCTTGGTCTACAGTTAATGCATTCTCAGTTAAAGCGTCATGTGAACGGCGCATGTCACGGCGAGAGCGACTTTTACGGTTTTGCTGAACGGCCATGATGGCTCCTTACAAATATCGAAAAAATGGATCAGAACAAATTCGATTGTCTTATACATATGAGTATAACACAAAAATTAGTTAAGTTTACCCTTCAGAGCTGCCAAAACTTCAAACGGATTATCCCGTTTTTCTTCAACAACTTCTTCTACGGCAGGTTGATGCTTATGTTCGCAAGCATCATGCTTAGCAGACAGCGGCATCAACAATAACAATTCATCTTCTATCAGTGCGAGTAAATCAGCGGTGGCAGGTGCATCATATGAACCTTTCGTCGTTGCTTCACTTTCACCTAGGACGATGAAATCAGCATCCTCATCCAAGCGCTCTATCAGTGACTCATCATCTACAAGAGCCAGATGAAAATCTGAAACGAGTTCAATTTCAACGGTGTCCAGACAACGCTGGCATTCCATTGGAACTTTCGTTTCAACATGACCATCTAGCCATGCAATGCGATGATAGGCATCCATTGATAGCTTACAGTCTATGTTAATCAATTGATCATCAATTGATCCAACAGCTTCACGAGCGATACGAACAAAGCGAGACAATGGCAGGGTACCTGACCATGTAAAGCCTTGTTCAGCCCATTTAAACGGCTCAATCTGTGCCGGAAAGGTATTTGCTGACATAATTAAGGCGGCAATTCTACAAATTCATCAGAACTCTGTCAAAGATTAAGATACAATTTTGTACTTATTTTTAGACAGACCAATTGGGTAATTTCAGTCATGCATCTGTTGCAGCCGCAAACAGAAGTGAATATTTCATCACTCGTTAGCACACTTTCAACCTCCGATTCTGACAGCTCACTACAGCAAGTGCAACGCTTACCCTGGGCGAATTTATTATCAGAAGTGCAGCAGGTTGATTGGCTCATCTTACACTTTAATCACTGGTTTTCCCACCTAAATGTCACTTTAGTCCGTGGCGCTTTTGAACCAGAATATTTCCCGGCAACCCAGGATGCCCCTGCCCGGATCCAGTTTGCGCACGGTTTCTTTAATAGTGCCTTGCATGAAATCAGTCACTGGACCATTGCCGGAGACAAACGCCGCCTGTTGCCAGATCTGGGCTACTGGTATGCGCCAGATGGGCGTACCCAGGAACAGCAGGCTTTATTTGAACAGGTCGAAGTCAAGCCGCAGGCGATTGAATGGATGTTTGCCCAGGCTTTTGGCCGTAAATTCCGGGTATCTTTGGATAATCTGACTGGCGACGGCGGGGATGGCAAGGGCTTTAAAGACAATGTCTACACCCAGGTGCAGGCTTATTTCAACGGCACGGCCAAGCTTCCACGTGATGCAATGCGCTTTATCCAATGTATCTGTGCCTGTACCAGAGGTGGTAAAAGTTTACAATCTGATGAATTTAGACGTGAAATGCTTGATTAAATTACACAAATCTACCTTTTTAATGATTGTCAGATTTGACTCAAGCGCCACATAATAAGCCATCAGTCCAAGCTTGGAGTAGCCTCTATGCTGCATTTACGCGTACACCCAGATAACCCACAACCCCGCTTAATCAGTCAGGCAGTGGAACGTATCCGTGCGGGTGATGTTGTGGTCTATCCCACTGATGCGGCCTATGCGATTGGTTGCCAGATCGGGAACAAGAGTGCCATGGAACGGATTGCGCAGATTCGTGGTCTGGGTCCAAAGCATCAATATGCGATTCTGTGCTGTGATTTGTCCGATATTGCCACCTATGCCAAAGTGGACAATGCCATGTACCGTTTGCTGAAAAATAATACACCGGCAGTCACGACCTTTATTTTACCTGCGACCAGTGAAGTCCCGCGTCGGCTGATGCATCCCAAAAAGAAAACTATCGGTCTACGCATTCCGAATAATCCGGTATGCCAGATGCTGCTCAAAGAACTCGGTGAACCGCTGTTGACCTCTACTCTGATTTTACCGGGACAGACCGATCCACTTGACGATCCTTATGACATTGAAATGCAGTTGGGCAAACGCATTGATGTTTTTATAGATAGCGGCTTAGGCACGCTGAGCACAACTTCTATTGTAGATTTATCCGGTGATCATCCAGAAGTGATCCGTCGGGGTGTCGGTGATGTGAGTGCATTTGAATAGTCGTTAAATGAAGAATGCGAAAATTGTCCTTCAGTATTGAGAGAGTTCGAATGCATGGATCTATTTTATTTGCTTCTGAATCAGCATGAATTTTCTGCACAGGATTTAATCTATGCAGAAATGCCTTGGACTCTACAATCCAAGGCAATCATGGTCGAAGCACATTCTTCTCCCCATCCCACTGTAAATATTGATCATACTGAGTACCAATTTTTCCTGACGTTGGCTCTAGTGAGACAGTGGTTGCAGATCAATTCAAACCAAAATGTATGCCTGGCAGAGACCTGTCAGCGTCTCATTGAGTTTGCCGCTAAGGAATATAGTCATTCCTCACTATAAAAATCTAAAACAGCATATGGTGAGAGGTTGCAGTTTTATTCTTTTCAATTCGACAGGTATGTGGTGGTTGCCAAAAACAGTTTAGGAGTCTGAACTACGTTCATAATGACGAACTGCAATGAAATTTGGGCATTGCGATAGCTTCTGTTCATGGTGCATGAGTTCCTCGCCCAGTTTATTTTTCAGATACACATGAAAAACGATCTGATCTTCCTCCAGTACGTTTAGCATTGCTGTACGTGCCTTGGGTTCCATGACTTTAAAGGAATTGATTGACTCACAAGACATGGCTTGCATATCCAGCTTAACCCTTTCGTCCAGCTGGTCCCCTTCATAGGCCATATGCCGCATATAAAAACGGATCTGAGGATATTGGTCAAGGATGCTAAAATCCATTTTCATGGCCTGCATGACAGGCTGGGCCCGTTCGGCAAAAGCCGAGAATCCCCCTGATTTCAGTCCTGTGCGTGCTTCATCTTCAAGCTGCATAATCTGATATTTGGGATAAGCCCAAAATCCCCCGAATGCGATCATTCCAATAACAAGCAAAATAAGAGGCATACTTTCTTCACCTTTTTAATATTTTTTGTGAGCTTCGACTATTTTTTCAGCAGTATAGCGAAGTTTTTGACCAAAAATTATAGAAGTGCATTTTATTAATATTTATTAATTTCATGTTTCTTAATGGAAAATCCGTTTAAAATTCATTCAGCGCCTATCCACTAAATAACTTTCTCTTTCCAGTAAGAAGGACAGCCTTTATCCAGCTTTTTGCATGCATCAACCGATGTTTACCCTTCGGTCTCTTAATTTTTAAACTCGTATTAACATGAAGATCATCGTATATTTTCTGCTGTACTCAGTCTTTTGTTCTATGCTTTTTTTAAAGAGCAGTTAAATTCCATTATTTTTTTAAGTTTTTATTGCTTTGAGTGTTTATTTAATTTATTTAAAGTTACTTTTCCAGTACAATGCCACTGCTAAATCCTGTGCTTTTGTTTCGATCAGATACCGAAAATCAAGCCTTTGCATGCCTTTGAAAATTCGCGTGGCCTATAATTGTAATGACTCAAATTATCCATAACATTAGGGAATCTGCTCCGCACATTCGGGTTCTGGATGAATGGCAGGAGACAATCCCGGAGGATCTGTATATTCCTCCAGCAGCATTTGAAATTTTATTAGAACATTTTGAAGGCCCGCTCGACTTTTTAATTTACCTGATTCAAAAAAACGGTTTTGACCTGTTACAGGTCGATATTGCACCGATTGCAACCCAGTATTTGTCTTACATGGACGCAATGAAATCCCTGAATATCGAACTGACAGCAGACTATATGGTGATGGCCGCATTACTGGCAGATCTGAAATCACGTTTGCTATTACCTAAACCGAAAAGTCTGGCTGCAATTGAACAAGATCCAAAACAAGAACTGATTGACCGTTTAGAAAATTATTTAAGAATTAAACAGGCAGCAGAACGTCTGGGCCAGATGCCGATTCTGGAACGTGACACCTTTACCGCCAATGTCACTCTGGGAGACATCCAGCAGCCGAATGAAGGCTATTCAAGCGATTTACTGCGTGATGCCTTGCTTTGTATATTTAACCGTCCTGAACCGGTGATTCATCAGGTACAACAGGAACCGGTACTGCTGGAAGAACGGATTGCCTATATTGAAAGTTGTATTGAAACTGGCGCAGTACTCAGCTTTAAGGACTTGTTAAAACCGAGCCAAGGCCGTATGGGCATGGTGGTCACCTTTATGGCCGTGCTGGAACTAACCCGACAACAAAAAATTCAGATTATTGCTACAGGTATTGAAGCCCCGCTCGCGATTCAAGGAGCCAGCCAATGACACCCAATCAGAATATGCTGTTATCTGCAGAAGATAATCTGCATGAAGTCCTGATGCAGCTTGAAGCGATTATTTTTGCCAGCGACACTACGGTTTCATTGGCCCGTCTGAAAGAAGCTTTTCAGGATCGTTATAGCAAACAGGAATTACGTCAGTATTTACAACAGCTTTCCATGCTGATGCATGGCCGCTCAATTGAACTGGTGGAAACAGCACAAGGTTATCGTTTTCAAGTACGTGCAAAATATCGTAATATTATTGCACAGACCTGGCCTGAACGACCGGCTCGCTTGTCGCCTTCATTACTGGAGACGCTTGCAGTGATTGCTTATCATCAGCCTGTGACTCGAGCGGATATTGAACAGATTCGTGGTGTTACGAATAACAGTCAAAACCTGCGTACGCTGTTTGACTGGAACTGGATTAAAGAGTCTGGATTTCGTGAACTCCCTGGAAGACCTGCGTTGTTAATGACAACGCCACAATTTTTAAATGCGTTTGGCCTGAATAGTTTGGGCCAATTGCCTCCCCTGCAGGATGCCAAGGAAGCTTTTATGGCCCTCGATGCAAATGCACCGAAGTCATAAATAGGTGAACTGTTGATAATTATTTCTAAGGTTATGCTGTCATGAGTGAAAAGTTGCAAAAGGTGCTTGCACGCGTTGGTTTGGGTTCTCGCCGTTATATGGAAGAAGTCATTGCCGCAGGTCGTGTAAGTGTCAACGGGCAAATTGCCCAAGTGGGTGAACGAATCGAACCAGGTGATGAGCTTCGCATCGATGGTCGTAAAGTTGCGTTCCAGATTGAAGACGAAATCCGTCGTCGTGTCATTATTTATTACAAACCTGAAGGCGAAATCTGCTCACGTAGCGATCCTGAAAACCGTCCGACTGTGTTTGAACAACTGCCTGCTATTCCGGGCGATCGCTGGGTAATGGTGGGTCGTCTGGATATTAACTCGACCGGTCTGCTACTGTTTACCAATGATGGCGAACTTGCGAATCGTCTGATGCACCCATCGAATGAAATCGAACGTGAATATGCGGTTCGTGTCATGGGCGAAGTAACACCACAACTGAAAAATAACATGTTGAAAGGCGTAGTGCTGGATGATGGTCCTGCGAAATTTGAATCTTTCTCTGAACTTGGCGGTGACGGGATCAACCGCTGGTATCAGGTGGTGGTAAAAGAAGGGCGTAACCGTGAAGTCCGTCGTATCTTTGAATCACAAGGCTTGAAAGTCAGCCGTCTACTGCGTACCCGTTATGGTAGCGTGATTTTGCCACGCGAACTGCGTACCGGTCGCTGGATTGAACTGGATAAACAGGATATTGACAACCTGACTAAATCAGTGGAATTGAAACCACGTCAAGGTACTGGCTTGTTTGGTATGGCAAAACGCCGTAATGAACGTATGCAGGACAAGCCGATGGCTGCACGCCGTGGCGGTTTCTTGCGTCAGCAACGTCGTGACAGTGATGAGCAACCACAAAATAACACTGGCCGTGAGCGTCGTGATGACAATGCTTATGGTCGTCGTGACAGAAGTGAAAACCAGAATGGCACTCAGTTCGTTCGTCGTGAAAACCGTCCGGATCAGGGCTTTGGTCGTCGTGAAGAGCGTGATGAAAATGCGCCGCGTCGTCCATATGGCGCCAACAAAGGCTTTAAAAAGTTTTAATAATTAAGATAAATAAAAAAAGTCAGGCACATTGCCTGACTTTTTTATGTCTTATGCATCAGGCACTTTGTGGAATCCCTTGCGGGATAGCACCGAGTAAACGCTTGGTATATTCATGCTGTGGGGATTGATACAGTTCATCCGAATTGGCGATTTCAACTAGTTCGCCATGATTCATCACCATGATCTGATCAGAAATATATTTTACTACCGACAAATCATGCGAAATAAAGATATAGCTTAGACCAAATTCATCCTGTAAATCTTGCAGTAAATTCAGCACCTGCGCCTGTACTGATACATCCAGCGCCGAGACCGACTCATCACAGATTAAAATCTCAGGTTTTAAAGTCAGACAACGTGCAATCGCAATCCGCTGACGCTGACCACCGGAAAACTCATGCGGATAACGATAAAAAGCCTGTGCAGGCAAGCTGACCCTCTCCAACAAGTCTAAAGCCATTTGTTTGCGTTCGGCATCATCCTGACCAATCTTATGAATCTGCATCGGTTCCATCAGGATTTGTCCAACAGTAAAACGTGGATTCAGCGAAGCATAGGGATTCTGGAAAATGATCTGGATTTTACGTTGATACTGGGTAAATTCCTGTTCCGACATGTCCAGAATGTCCCGACCCTGAAACAGTGCCTTACCGCCCGTAGCCTGTTGCAGACGCATCAGCAACAAGCCAATGGTGGTTTTACCCGAACCGGATTCCCCGACCAGCCCCAAGGTCTTGCCTTTGGCCAGCTGAAAAGAAACTCCTTTTACTGCCTGAAATTCATCTTTGCCAAACAGCCCTTTACGACTATAAAAAGATTTTTTCAGATCCCGTACATCCAGAATAACTTCCTCTCCGCCCTTTAGTCCACGTGATCGTTGCGGAAGCTGAGTATTCAGACGGATATCTTCCAGCCAGGTTGAGCCATCCTGTTTCATAAAATCGCTGATCATCGGCAAACGTAACGGACGTTGCGATAATTGTGGACGGCAGTGTAACAAGGCTTTGGTATACATATCCTGAGGCCGGTCCAGCACCTCCCGAACCGGACCCTGTTCACGGATTTCCCCATGGCGCATCACAATCACCTGATCGGCAATTTCACCAACCAATGCCAGATCATGGGTAATAAACAGCATCGACATCTGGCGACGCTGACGCAGCGATTCCAGCAAGTCCAGAATCTGCTTTTGAATAGTCACATCCAGAGCTGTGGTCGGTTCATCTGCAATCAACAGTTTAGGTTCACAGGCAATGGCCATGGCAATCATGACCCGTTGCTGCTGTCCACCGGAAAGCTGCCCCGGATAGGCATCAATTTTAGTTTCTGGCGTAGGAATACCCACTTCTTTGAGCAGCTCCAGGGTACGTTGCCGCGCCTGTTTTTTATTCATGCCCAAATGTAGTTGCAGGATTTCTGCAATCTGCATGCCTACCGTAAATACCGGATTTAGCGAAGACATGGGCTCCTGAAAAATCATGGCAATGTCTTTGCCGCACATCTGGCGCATTTCTCGGGTTTTAAGCTTGAGCAGGTTTTTCCCTTCAAAGATGATCTGGCTATCTTCTGAAATACGTGCGCTTTCTGCCGGAAGCAGGCCCATAGTGGCGAGAGAAGTAACCGACTTGCCACTCCCCGACTCACCTACCAGTGCAACCGTGGTATTGGCCGGAATCTCGAAAGAAACCCCTTTTACGGTCTCAATATACTCTTTATTTTCACCTTTAAAACTGACTCGCAGATTTTCTACGCGAAGTAACGCAGGTACTGTGCTTGGATTGATTTCAGACATCGTTGCGCTCCTATTTCAGTTTTGGATCTAATGCATCACGGAGTGCATCGGTAAACATCGAGAAAGCAGTCACCAATACCGCCATGGCGATTGAGGCTGCCGCCAGTTGCCACCATTTACCCAAAATCAGCTCGCTTTGCGCTTCGTTTAGCATACTGCCCCATGACACTACCCCGATAGGCACACCGAAACCAAGAAAGCTCAAAATGACTTCGGACTTGATAAATGCCACCACCAGAATAGACATCTGTACCAGAGCAATATGGCTGACATTGGGAAAAATATGGACAAACATACGACGCATATTACTCACGCCAATCGCCTTGGCAGCCAGCACATATTCACGTGCCGTATGTTTCATGTATTCGGCACGAACCAAACGGAAAACCCCGGTCCAGCCAGTCAGACCTAAAATCAGGATAATTGATAAAATACCTTTCTGCTGTAACACTGCGGCAATCGCCAAAACCAGCAACAGATAGGGAATCGAGGTAAAGATATTATAAAACCAGTTTAGGACATCATCGACCCAGCCACCAAAGTAACCTGCTATTGCACCCAGTGCAGTCCCAATCAGTACAGCGACAAAGGCTGCAATCAGTCCAACCAGAATCGAGGTTTCAGCCCCCTTAATGGTTTTCTGTAAAACATCCTGCCCCCATTTATCGGCGCCGAAGGCCAGACTTTGCTTGAGTTCACCACTTTCATCCATCAGCTGGCCGCCGAGTTCCTGATTAATGGCCTTCATGTCTTCTGCCAGCGGATCGACCACTCCATAATAATCGATGCCTGCACCAGCACCCTGCTCAGCAGCAATTTCAGCATTCAATTCAGCAATGACATCTTTTAAGGGATCGACTGGATTGACCGGTAGAGGCACAGATTCTGCGCCCTGCTCTGGATCAGAGGCAGCCGGAACTGGCGCTGCACTGATAAAACTCGGCGGTGCATAGCTGACCGCCACTTCTTTATTCCAGTCTTTAGCAATCAGGCCGCTCATTGACAGCACCAGCAGCAGCAGATAAAACAGCACCACATACAGGGAAAACATGGCAATCCGGTCACGTTTCAAACGGCGCATGGCCAGTTGCCATAATCCTGTTGAAGCCGATTCAGGTGCTGCTTCAGCCGCTTGTTCTTTTTTAAATATCGCACTCAGCATAATTCACCTACTTCAACTGTACACGTGGATCGACCCATTTATAGATCAGATCGGCAATCAGGTTGAATATCATGGTCGCAGCAGCGACATAGACCGTAATGGCTTTAATCACAGGAAAATCGGAACGTTCTACCGCAATAATAACTTCACGGCCAATTCCCGGAATACCAAAAAAACGCTCAATCAGGAAAGCACCGATCAGCAGTGCGGGAAGTCCTGCCATCACATCGGTAATAATCGGAATGGAGGCATTGCGCAGGACATGCACGCCCATGATACGGTTTTCACCCAGGCCTTTGGCACGCGCAGTACGCACATAGTCCTGATTGACTTCATCCAGTACGAAACTACGATACAGGCGTAGTGTTGGTGCAATACTGACCACCAACATAATCAGCACAGGTAACAAGGCGTATTTGAAAAGGTTGTCGGCGAAATTATCGCTCCAGCCCTGTACCGGGAACCAGCTCAGTTCATAGGCCAGGAAATACTGGAACACGATGATGTACACCAGAATACTGATCGACATACCGATCGTACATAGCATCATGATCATGCGATCAGTCAAAGAACCACGAACCGAAGCCACACCCAAAGCCAGAATGATAGAAATAATAGTTTGCAGAATGGTCAGTGGAATCAGAATGGTTAGTGAGGGTCCCAAACGGGTGGTGATAATCTGTGCCACCGACTCCCCGGTGCTCCAGCTCACCCCATAATCAAAAGTTAAAATCTGCTTGATAAAGATCCAGAGTTGTACGTAATACGGTTGATCCACACCCAGTTGCTGACGGATGTTCTCAATCTGTTCCGCATTGGCCATTTTACCGGCCAGAATATAGGCAGGGTCTCCACCTACCCAGTTAAACAGCAGGAATATCAGCAAAATCACCCCGAGCATGGTCGGGATCATTTGCCAAAGCCGTCGAATAATATATGCCAGCATCGCTTGCCTTCCTTAATTTTTTCCAGAGATTTCATTAAAGAAAGCTTTGCTGTCCGGATCACGACCCAAGAAGTCTTTCACCATTTGCTCGCCATGCTTTTGACCACCTTGAGCCAGAACCGTATTGCGATAATGCGCACCGACTTTCTTGTCCATCAGCTGATCGCCAAAGGATGAAAGCATATCCAGGGCAATGACCTCAGACCACATATAGCTGTAGTAACCTGCCTGATAGCCGCCCATCAGATGCCCGAATTGTCCCGGGAACTGCTGACCGTTGACATAACCCAAGGCGGTTTTACCTTCCATATCCTGCCAGAGTTTTAAAGGCTCAATGTTTTTTGCATCTTTACCATGCAGGGCCATATCATATTGGGCATATAAAGCCTGACGGGCATAATGCAGGCCTCGGCCGTAATTCTTCACATTCTTTAAGCGCTCGGTCATGGCAGCATCCACGCGAGGACATGCCGGCTCACAGTAATCCGCTACTTTTGACAAGGTTTCCAGACGGCGTGCCCACTCTTCATACATCTGTGATGGCGCTTCAACAAAGTCACGCTCTACCGAGGTACCAGACTGTTCCGTATAACGGGTTTTCGATAGAATCCCGTGCAAGGCATGCCCCATTTCATGCACAAAGGTTTCCAGTTCGTTGCTATTCAAGCCCTTACGGTTAAAATTGGTTACCAGTACCGATACCGGACGACGCTGATTCAGGGTACTGCCGCCATAAGCTCCCCAGACAGCTGCATGCCCATATTTGCCTTCACGCGGGTATTTATCGACATATAATCCGCCCAGGAATTCGCCCGTAGCCTTGTCATGTACCGCATAATATTCCACTTCATCATGCCAAGCCTTGACTTTCACCGGCTTGAACTCAATGCCATAGAGTTCCGAAGAAATAGCGAATAACCATTTTTGCGATGCTTCTGTCGGGAAATAATCCCGTAATTTTTCCTGGTCTACCTTGTATTTGGCCTGACGCAGTTTTTCACTCCAGTAACCCTGATTCCAACGTGTAATTTCTGCTTTCTCTACTGGAACTTTTAAAGTTTCAGCCTTGAACTGACGTAATTGTTCTACATCCTGCTTTTCTAGAGGTGCAACTTTGGCATAAACCTCATCCAGAAAACCGTTCACTGCTTCAGGAGTTTTGGCCATGCGGAATTCAAGCGCAGAATGGGCATAGCTTTCCTTGTCAAAAAGTTGTGCCATTTCATAACGTAGATCAATGGCCTTTTTCATGAATTGCAGGTTTTGTTCGGTCCCGCGACGCGTGTAAGCGGTCTGGTAGCGTTTGCGTGCTTCATCACTTTCTGCCAGCTCCATAAAAGGCTGGTATTCCGGATAATCAAAGCCCAGCAAATAATTGCCCTTTTCATTTTTCTTTAAATTTGCGATGTAACTTTCTGGCAGGCCTTTCATTTCAGCTGGAGTAAATTCAACTTTTTCAGGGTTATCCCGCACATTTTTGGAAAAGTCCTGCCCCAGTTTAGTACTTTCTTCAATAATTTCTTTCAGTCGTTTCTGTTTTTCTGCACTGAGTTGTACCCCGGTGTTCTCAAACTGCTCCAGAATATCTTCTAAAAATTTCTGATCAATCGGATCACTGGCTTTCAGTTTCTTGAACTGGGCATACAGTTTCGGATTCTGATACAGGGTGGTCTGGTATTTGCTGATTTTAAGTTCACAGTCATCGGCTGCCTGACGCAATGCAGGATCCGGATCGACATTACTGTACAACCCTATTGCAGCACCGAAATCACGGGCTTTGGCATGCAACTCATCCCATTCGGCCAGATAAGGCCCTGCCTTGGCATTATCTTTAATTTTTTTATTTTCAAATATCTGGATATCTTTTTGCATGGAAGCCAGACTGGCATCACATAAAGATGGAATTTCTGCAGCCTTGAATAATGGCAGCAGCTGTACTTGGGTATCTGCCGCTACACCTTGATACCCCCCCATTATCATTAAACATAAGGTACTTAATTTTAAAGGCTTTAACTTCATATTCATCTCCAGATTTTTTCTTACTTTTTCGTATTAATATCGATATACATCCATTCTGAAGACAGAATCGGATGGGACTTATGTCCGATAATTTGGGGTTGGGTCAAGGCGTTACGGTAGGTGCTATAGAGCATCAGGGTCGGCATGTTGACTTCCAGAATCCGGGTCATTTTGCGATAGAGCAGATCACGCTCAGGGCCTGGCGGCATGCTCTGGGTTTGCTCGTAAAGACGGTCAAATTCAGGATGCTTGAAACAGGCATTGTTGGTGACATTGACATTCTTGCCATAGAACAGCTGCATAAAATTGTCGGCATCCGGATAGTCAGCAATCCATGCAGAACTCTTGAACATGGTTTTACATTGCTTTTCCAGCTTGATACTTTCAGCAAATGGCATGGCCTTACTGGTCATTTGAATATGAATACTGTCCAGGGTCTTTTTCCAGAATTCACCCTGCTGCTGGCCCCGACTGGTATTGTAAACAATCATTTCAATTACCAGAGGTTTCCCTTCAGGGGTCTTTCGCCAGCCATCTGCACCGATCTTGTAGTTATAGCGGTCGAGCAACATGTTGGCTGCCTTGACCGAATATGGCGTACTGCTTTTATAGGACGGTGAATAGCCTTCTACACCTGGGGGAATAGGCATGTGCAGTTTTGCACCATCTCCTTTGAGTAAAATACTGATCATGTTTTCCACAGAAAATGCCATCGCCATGGCACGACGTAAGGCAATTTTTTCTGGCGCGAAACCACCCACGACCGGGTTTTGCATATTCCAGTAATGATAACTAATGGAGGGCTCTAAAATACGAGACAGCTTCACCCCCTGCTGAGCCAGCTCAGGCTTTAATTTGTCACCATCGAGGGCCTGTACGACGATATCACCCTCAATTTCGAGCAGGTCCAGTTCATTTTTCTTAAATGCCAGCATCCGTGATTGCGCTTCTTCAATAACACGCACATCAATAGTGCCGATTTGAGGCATTTTTTTGCCCTGCATGGCTTTTACAATGGCCTGATCTTCTGCACCACTGGCTTTAAAGTCCCAGACAAAACCACGATAAGCCGGATTTGGTTTTAAGATAATCCGTGAGCCTGGTGTCCAGCGGCTGAGCACGTAAGGACCAGTTCCCACTGGCCTATTCATGACCCAACCCGCCTTGTCTTTATATTTTTCAATCACTTCACGAGCTACTGCAGCGGCAGGCCCATGTGCCAGCAACATCGGAAAGTTCTGATCCGGATTATTCAGCTTGAGTACCAAGGTATAGCGATCTGGAGTCTGAATACCTTCAAATGGATTTTCATAGACTTTACCATTTTTTTTCGCCATGGCTGTCCATGCTTCCAGCCCTTTGATCCGGCCATCCAGCAACCAGCTGTTCGGTGAATGCAGCTTTGGGTCCAGTAGACGTTTCAAGCTATAAGCATAGTCATACGAAGTCAGTTCACGTTTTTTACCGCCGAAGACCGGATCATCGGCAAAGTAAATACCCTTTTTGATTTTGATGGTATAAGTCAGGCCATCTGCACTCACTTGAGGCAGACTGACTGCAGTCAATGGCACTAATTTTGCCGGCGAGGCCAGATAATCATAGGTATATAAGGTTTCGAAAATCGCCGAGTTAATCTTGGCCGAATAACGGTCATGGATATAACCCGGATCAAAACCGGTTTCAGCTGCCAGAAATACTGTTTTTAAAACCTTATTCGGGTTGGCAGGATTGCTGGCCCATGTCGATGCACTCCCTGCCATCATCAAACCGGCCACTAACACCCCACTGGCCAGTTTTTTTAAAGTATTTTTATTCACATTCATACTGGTTCTTAATCTTCTCAAGTTATTTTTTAACAGGTTCAATATCCATATATTGCCAAACTGCTCTGGTCACCGGATGGGCCTTAAAGCCCTGTACATGCGGATGAATCAACCAGTTACGTATCCGGGTATTGTGCAGAATCCATGGATTATCAGCTTCCATCTGACGGTTCATCTGCTCATAATATGGCATCCGCTGCTGCGGCGGCAGTTTCATCGCGGTCTGGTACAACGCGTCATAGGCTTTTGAGGTATAGCAACTCAGGTTGCCTTGCTGCGCATTTGGCCCATACAGTAACTGGGCAAAGTTTTCCCCTTCCGGATAATCCGCAATCCAGGCTCCACCCCACATCATATGTTTGCATTGGGTGGCTTCTTTTAAATTGTCCGCAAAATTACTGACCTTGAACTCAATTCGCACCCCGATCGCATCCAGATTCTTTTTCCATAATTCTGCAGAAATTACCGAAGAGCTTGAGCTGGTTGAATTCATTTTTAGTATCAAAGGTTTGCCATCGGGCAAGGTGCGGTAACCATCAGCACCTTTCTTATAGCCAAAGCGGTCAAGCAGTTTATTGGCCAGTAATGGGTTATAAGCAATACTGCTTTTATACTTCGGGTCATGTCCACCCACTCCCTCTGGCAAAATCATTTCAGCTTTATCGGCATGACCTTTGTACAACTGCTGGATAGCTTCTTTCTGGTTATAGGACAAGGCGAGAGCACGACGTAAGGCAATTTTTTCCAGTGAATTCCCACCAATTAACGGATCACGCATATTCATGATGGTATAGGTAATTTCCGGTTCTTTATTCGGATAATGCAGGATGCCTTTTTTCTTGTATTCGCTTTTCAGCTGCTTATTTTCCAGGGCCTGTTCGGCGCCGCTCGCAGTGAGTTTGTCATAGTCCAATTGTCCAGACTTTAAAGCCAGCCAGCGAGACTGTTCCTCTTCAATAATACTGATTTTGATCTTGCCAATTTGCGGCATCTGCTTGCCTTGCATGGCTTTGACAATACGTTGATCCCATTCAGAACCATCACCCTTAAAGTTCCAGACAAAACCACGATAATTCGGGTTGGCGGTCAGTTCAATACGGCTACGCGGCACATATTTGTGTAATTGATACGCCCCTGTTCCAACCGGATGCTGACCTGCCCGATGACCATAATGTTCGATCGCTTCTCGTGCGGTACCACTAAAAGCCACATAGGCCAGAATATATGGAAAATTCAGGTCGGAACGGGTCAGGGTAATTTGTAAAGTATATTTGTCTAGTGCTTTTAAACCGGGAATAGCTGCATCGTAGTTGAACTTGCCAGTTTTTTTAGCCTGCTGGATGACCTGATCTGCCCCAAGGATTTTTCCCTCGATAAAAGAAAAAGAAGGAGAATGATTTTTGGGATCCATGATCCTTTGCATGGAGTAGATATAATCACGCGCCACCAGTTCACGCTTCTTGCCCTGAAATGCCGGATCTGGGCTGAAGTAGATTCCCGGCTTGACTTTAAAGGTATAGACTTTCCCATCCTGCTCAACCTTGGGTAAGGATTCGGCGGTATTTGGTACCAGAATTGCCGGCCGCGCCAGATAGTCATAACGTAACAAAGGTTCAAAAATAGCCTCGGCAACGCTACCACTATAAAAATTATAAGTTTTGACCATATCAAAACCATCATCAGGTGCTTCGAAAGCCAGGTTTAAAACCTTATCTGGTTGTGCAGGTGATTTTGCTAAGGTTATTTCCCCGGATACCACTGCCAGCGCTAAAACTGTCATCCTTATAATTGCTGATTTCAAATTCATACCTATTTTTGTTTATTTAAGCTATTTAAACGATTAAGTTTTTTTGAAAGCATCTATCTTTTTTTGATTGGCTTCATGTTTTTTATTTTTCAACACTCAGCCTATCTTATGACTTCAGTGTTTGAAAGCTAATTTCATGCCACTCTAAGGTTTAAGCAACAATTAAGTTCTTTTTACAGCAAAAAACATATTTTTATTAATTATTTAAAATAATAATGATTTAGAAAATTATTCAGATAAATTCCGAAATATTTATTACATTAATCCTACAATGACTTTCATTATATTGCACAAAAATAATTCACCAGTGAGTCATTTTATAGCACATCTCAACTTTTCAATTTATAACTAAAAAAATAATCCTTTATATTTTAATAACTAAGAGTATGATCAATAATTGATCAATTATTCTCTACAGCCCATTTCATATCTATGTTACAGAATTTTTAAATGTGAACTATTTCACATATCTTTTAAATAACACTTACCAGTAAACAATTAATGCTGATTTTCAATATCATTTTTTCTTATATTTTCCAATACAGCCTGTCCGCTTTCCATGACGCACAAGTTCTTTCTTTATAAATCCTTATAAAGTAAACATTTCTCAATATATTCAATATTTTTATAAGAATTACAGCTAAGTTGGCACTTGCTTTGCTTAAAAAGAATACAGCATTATCTTCACACAACAAGAAAGGTGAACTTTACGATGAAAATAAACAAACTAGTCGGATCTATGGGGGCTCCAACAGTTGGCAAAACAATACTCAAGTTAAGTACGCTTACCTTAAGTATGATGTGTTTGTCTTTGGCACATGCAGCCGATGAACCAGAAAACTCCGCTACGCAGCCGACCAAGGTGCAAAAAGTGACAGTAACGGGTTCATCTATTAAAGGGGTAGCTGCACAGAGTGCATCACCAATTACTGTACTTAAAGTTGAAGATCTGGTGAATCAGGGGGTCACCACTGTTGAGGAAGCACTGAATAGGGTCAGCGCCAATCAGGCCGGTTTTGCTGTATCCCAGAATATTGGTAAAAGTAATACTTCAGGCTCTTCTGCCAACCTTCGTGGTATTGGTACCGATAAGACCCTGATTTTATTAAATGGTCGCCGTCTGGCCAACAGTCCTTTCAGTACATCTGAAGTTAACTTAAATATTATTCCACTCGCTATGGTTGAACGTATTGAGGTGCTACGCGATGGCGCTTCTGCCGTGTATGGTGCAGATGCTATTGCCGGGGTAATCAACTTCATTCTCAAGAAAGAATACCAAGGTTTTGGCATATCTGGCGGACTTCAATTACCTGAACACAAGAATGGGGATGAATATGATGTTTCCATCTTCGGTGGCTATGGTGATCTGGACGAGCAAGGATTCAACGTCTATGGGGTAATCGATTATCGTACGTCCGACATGATCATGGCGAAAGACCGCAAAGTCAGCCGCCGCGGCGGTCTGATTCCTGAACTAGGGATGGCGATCGGTTCAACTGCTGGCTTTCCAGCAAATATCTCAAACCCAGGCGTGGGTATAGTTAACCCTTATATCAACCAGAACTGTAATAATGCTCCAAATACGTTTATCTCTGGCACACGCTGCTTACTGAATACACAGGCATTAATTGGTATTACTCCGGATGAAGAAGCCTTCTCCGCTTTAGCGAAAGGTACCTTAAAACTTAGCGATTCATTAAACGCAGTCGCGGAATATGTTTACACTAAAAGCGAAGTGACCACTTCTATTGCACCTGATGTATGGGGTGGCAGCCTGACTATTCCAGACAGCAGCAAATACTATCCTGGTCAAGGAATCACTCCAGATATTCCCGGCTTGACAGGCACATCCTCAATACTTTATTTACGTTCCCAGGCTGGCAACCGTGTATCTAAATCAGAGAATGAATCCAACCGGATCTTTGCTGGAATCGAAGGTGAAGCCTACGGCTGGGACCTCAACGGTGGTGTAACTTATGCCAAAGGCGAAGCGACTGATAATTTCGTCAGCGGTTACTTAAACCAAAGTAGAGTCCAGGCAGCCCTGAATGACGGTACACTCAACCCATTTGGCCCTCAAGCGCCGGAAGATGCCGGAAAATGGTCTACTTTTGATGTCGCAGGTCCGACAAATCAGGCAACGCTAGATTCAACTACCGTGGATTTCACCCTAAGCCGTCCTATCTATGAATTGCCTGCAGGTGAGGTCGGTTTTGCCGTAGGTGGTAGTTACACTACCCAAGACTGGGAAGCCAAAATAAATTCCGATCTTGTCCGTCAGGTGCCAGGCAGTGGTATAGACCCGGACAAACCAATCAGTAAAGGTGATCGCGATATCACTGCAATATTTACTGAATTTCACATACCAATCGTAGCCGGGTTAGAAGCTCAACTTGCTGCACGTTATGATGACTATAGCGACTTTGGCGATTCTTTCAATCCGAAAGCCTCGCTACGTTGGGAGCCGGTAAAAGAGCTCATGTTCCGTACTTCATATAGCACAGGTTTCCGTGCACCGAGCTTATGGGAAATAAACTCTCCGCAAAGCGAAACCTATACCAGTTCACCTTTCAATAACCCGCGTTTCTGTAATGCTGATGGCACACCGAACAACCTTCAGTTTGCCGATCAGTGCGGTATGCAGTTTAAACGTAAACAAGGCGGTAACCCGGACTTACAACCTGAAGAGTCAACTTCTTATACTGCCGGTTTTGTCTACGAGCCAATCAAGAACCTGGTTTTCACAGCTGATTACTACAACATTAAAATCGAAGATCTGGTCGGTACAGTCTCTCCAGATATGATTTTTGATGATCTTGATCGCTATGGCAACCTGATTGTTTATGCACCAGATGGCCGTATCCAGTATTTAAATACGACCTTACAAAATATGGGTGGCCTAAAAACTCAAGGGATCGACCTCAGTCTGAACTATTTAAGTCCAATGACCGCGACTGGCCGTTTTGGTTTCGGAATTGATGGGACTTATGTCATCAAAATGGATTACCAAATAGAACCAGGTGGTGAATGGGAAGATTACGTAGGTATTTATGATGATCCGGCAGTCGTTCGCTGGAAACATATTGCCAATGTGAACTGGACTTATGAAAACTGGAGAATGTTGTTAGAGCAACAATATATCCGTGGATATAAAGATTTTTCAGAAACACGTGATGTAGGTGCATGGATGGTTTACAACTTTGCAGGAACATATAAAGGATTCAAGAACCTTGAATTGACTGCAGGGATCAAGAACATGTTTGATAAAGAACCACCTGCGTCTGATGCAACCAACAATGCACAATATGGCTATGACCCTCGTCATGGTGACCCTACAGGCCGTAGCTACTTCTTACGCGGTACTTATAAATTCTTTTAATTAATCACTTTGCAAACACTGCTGCCAAGCGGTGTTTGCAGTTTTCCCCGTTTAATTTTGGCCAAACAAAAAATAATGCAGCCTGTAACTAAAAATAATTTTCTCATCAGTGCACTATTTCCTGTTTGTCTTAAATTCTAGGAGTCATGATGGGCACAAAGTTTGAAGACTTAGAAAAAAACTCCGCCAAAAAACTGACTGGTATTGGGGTGGTAATTTTATTGCATATTCTAGTTGGCCTGGTGCTGATAGCAGGTATGGCAAAAGAAATAATAAAACCGTCAGAACAGCCGGTAGAACTGATGATCATTCAGGATATTAAGCCGCCTGAACCTGAACCACCAAAAGAAACACCACCTGAACCACCCAAAATAGTGGAGAAAGTGGCACAAGTGCCTGAGGTGAAACCGGTTGAAAAAGTCGTTCCTGTACAGAAAACACTTCCAACGCCAACCCAACCGACAACTGTTGCAGTACCTACCCCTGTTGCAGCCAGTCCTTCGCCAAGTCCAGTAGCAGCCCCGGCTCCAGTTGTTGCAGCCGCTCCAGCACCAGCTCCACCTCAGCCTTCTGGAGTCACTCGTGGTGTTTCTCAAGGTGAAGCGGGTTGTAAACGCCCAGACTATCCACGTGATGCACTAATGAATGAAGAACAAGGTGAAGTGCTGATCTCTGTATATGTAAATACTGCTGGCAAGGTTCAGGATGCGAAGGTGAAAAAGTCAAGCGGGAGCCGTGCATTGGATCGTGCCGCATCGAAGGCCTTCAGTTTATGTACCTTCAAGCCGGCAA
Source organism: Acinetobacter sp. 226 (assembly GCF_048147925.1). Classification (NCBI taxonomy): domain Bacteria; kingdom Pseudomonadati; phylum Pseudomonadota; class Gammaproteobacteria; order Moraxellales; family Moraxellaceae; genus Acinetobacter; species Acinetobacter sp. 226. The sequence goes on from NZ_JAYWYX010000016.1 coordinate 37,430, forward strand.
TGAAAAATGGCGAACCGCAAGAATCTTGGTATGACATTCCATATGAATTTGTCCTTGACTAACAGATACGACAGATAAAGAAAAAAATCAGGAGATCCATGATGAAAAAATCACTAAAACCTTTAAAAAATATGACTGCTGCCGGCGTAATTGCCATGAGCACTTTATTGCCTTTACAAGCAGTTTTTGCAGAACAGTCCGCTACACCCAATACCAGTGCTGTCACTGAAACAGCGGTAACAATACCAGCAACAGCGGCTACACCGACCCCGCCGCCATTACCAGCTGAAGCTAAGGATGAAAAGGCTGGATATAATCCTTATGGTCTGGAAGCCATGTGGAAAGAAGGTGATATTGTTTCGAAAATTACCCTGTTCATTCTATTGATTATGTCGATTGGTACCTGGTACATCATGATCAGCAAATGCCTGCAACAAGGCAAGATTCGCAAGCAAGCCAAGGAAGCTGAACACCAGTTCTGGGAATCGTCTTCTCTGGATAACGCAGCCCAAAACCTCAATGAAGCCAGCGTTTACCGCTTTATTGCGGAAAAAGGTATCAAGTCGACCCAAAATCATGGTGGTAATTTACTTGAACGTATTGATTTCAATACCTGGGTCACCATTTCGATTTCCCGTGCAATCGACAAAATCCAGAACCATCTGAGTGGTGGCCTGGCCTTCCTTGCCACAGTCGGTTCTACTGCACCCTTTGTTGGCCTGTTTGGTACGGTTTGGGGTATCTACCACGCGCTTACCGCGATTGGTGTTTCTGGTCAGGCTTCGATTGATAAAGTAGCAGGTCCAGTGGGTGAAGCACTGATCATGACTGCAATCGGTCTGGCCGTCGCTGTACCGGCAGTACTTGGCTACAACTGGTTGACTCGCCGTAATAAAGCAGTGATGGAAGAAGTGCGTACCTTTGGTTCTGATTTACACGCAGTATTACTCAGCGGTGAAATTACAACCAATAATCCTGTTAATCGTGACGTGAAGTAAGAGTGAGGCATCAGCCATGGGAATGATGGTCAATTCAAACGACAGCGATGATGAGGTAATTGGAACCATTAATACCACCCCTTTGGTTGATATTATGCTGGTTCTGCTCATTATCTTCCTGATTACTGTACCGGTTGCCATTCATACCGTACCTGTCGATCTACCCGAAGAAAGAAATGTACCGTATGAAACCAAACCGGAAAACATCCAGCTGGCAGTCAACAAAACAGGCGATATTTTCTGGAACGAAATCTATATCGCAGATAAATCAGTTTTACTGACCCGTTTACAGGCAGAAGCCCAAAAACGTCCGCAGCCTGAAGTGCATATCCGTGGTGATCAGATAACGCCTTATGAGGCAATTGATCAGGTGATCAGCACGACCCAGCAAGCGGGTATTGGCAAAATTGCTTTTGTCACCACTCCGCCCGCTACACCTTAAGCACAAAGAGGGATTAAGTTTATGGGTATGAATGTTGGTTCAAATCAAGATGATGATGTGATGCTAGATGTCAACATGACACCACTGATTGATGTCATGCTGGTCTTGTTGATTATGTTTATCATCACAATTCCTTTACCAAACAACTCGATTAATATTGACCTGCCAAATGGCACACCACCTGTAACCGAAGAAAAACCGCCTGAGCTGGTGGAATTACGTCTGGATGCACAAGGTAAGATTTTCTGGAATGATCAACCAGTAGAAAATACCCAGGCTCTGGAAAACTTATTCAAGACAGTAGCGCAAAAAGCGGATCAGGATCAGATTAAAATCAAGGCAGATCGTGCGACAGAATATAAGCATATCGCCATGGTCATGGCGGCAGCTCAACGGCTGGAAGTCAAAAAAATCGGGATCGTGAGTAATAATAATTCTTAAGTCATCAGTTATAAAAAAACCCAGCAAATGCTGGGTTTTTTTATAACTCTGTATTTTACATTTGTGACTGAATATAATTTTGCAGACCAATCAGTTCGATCAAGCGTAACTGTTTTTCTAACCAGTAGGTATGGTCTTCTTCAGTATCCGACATTTGCTGCCGCAGCATGTCACGGGTTACATAATCACCCTGCTCTTCGCAAAGTTTTACCCCTTGAGCCAGTTTTTCACGCACATGATATTCAAGCTTGAGGTCAGCTTTCAGACAAGTCACAACATCTGCACCCACTTCAATATCATCTCGCTGCATATTCGGCGTACCTTCCAGGAACAGGACACGACGGATCAGGGCATCTGCATGCTGTGCTTCTTCCTGCATTTCATGATCGATGCGTTCAAAGATTTTAGTCAGACCCCAATCTTCATACATACGAGAGTGAATCAGGTATTGGTCACGAGCAGCCAGTTCGCCACCGATCAGCATATTTAAATAATCTACGACTTCTGGATTACCGCGCATTTGCATTACTCCCTGCTTTTATCTTGCTATTATGGAGAAAAGATTTTTGATTTGCAAAATTAAAATTATTGTAAATATATGATTTTTATATAATTAAAATGAGAAGCACTTGCATTTACGCTCTCTGTTAGGCCAAATCCCATTTATAAAACAAGGTGTTGCATTTTTTGCACCCGCTTTATTCAGATGAACTGGCTGGAATATTCAAACGTTTATTTTTGTAAATATTAATAAGCACTTATCTTGTTACTTATTTTTGTCTTGGACTCACTAGTTTGGTCTGGTTCGTGCATAATTGTGACGACGATGCGAAGTTAAAACAACAATGGTTAAAATATGACATTACAACACAGTACAGCACCTGTTCTGGTGACCGGTGCATCTGGCTATATTGCCAGCTGGGTGATCCAGAAACTTCTGACACAAGGTTATACCGTACATGCCACGGTACGTGATCTAAACAAAAGCCAGAGTTATACGCATTTGGAACAAATTGCTGACAGCAGTCCGGGCACACTTAAACTGTTTGAAGCCAATCTGCTCAAGCCAGGTTCTTTTAATGCAGCCATGCAAGGCTGTGAGATTGTCTTTCATATGGCTTCGCCTTTTGTGGTGACCAATTATAAAGATGCGCTCAAGGATATTATTGAACCTGCGATTTTGGGTACGCAAAATGTGCTCAACAGTGTCAATAAAACCGAATCGGTCCAACGTGTGATCGTGACGTCAAGTATTGCTTCAACTTATGGTGATGCAATTGATATTTTGCAAACCGAGCACACTAGCTTTGATGAATCACACTGGAACACCACCAGTTCAGAAACCCATCAGCCTTATCCATACTCCAAGGTTATGGCAGAACGTAAAGCCTGGGAAATGGCTGAAGCACAGGATCGCTGGGATCTGGTCTGTATCAATCCTGCACTGGTTTTTGGGCAATCCTTAACACCAAATACCCAGTCTGGCAGCGTAGAAGTCCTGCAACAGTTTGCCAACGGCATGACCCTGCTTGGCGTTCCACCGATGTGGAATGGCGTGGTCGATGTTCAGGATGTCGCTGAAGCACATATCCGTGCTGCGTTTAACCCACAAGCACACGGTCGCTATATTGTCTCTAGTGAGACTTTAAGCCTGCTGGAAATGGGTAAAATCCTACGTAAAGCGTTTGGTCCTAAATTCCCGTTCCCGCGTAATCAACTGCCGAAAACAGCCTTCAAGCTGTTTGGTCCTGTGGCAGGCTTTAGTCGCAAGTTTGTCGAATTAAATATGGGCTATCCAATTTTCTTCAATGCACGAAAAAGCAAGGATGAGCTCGGCATCGAATACCGCCCTGTGAATGAAAGTCTGGTCGAACATTTCCAGCAGCTGCTGGATGATGGTCTAGTCAAAAAATATATTCCTTAATTTTTTTCTTCCATTCATAAAAAAGCCACCTTCTGGTGGCTTTTTTATGAGCTAAAATTCTAAGAGATCTCGAAAGAATCAGCCCTCAAGCTGGCCATAGTTCTGCATCAAGGCAATAAATTGTTCTTCATTGATTACCGGTACCCCAAGCTTTTCTGCTTTGTCCAGTTTTGAGCCGGCTTTTTCACCTGCAACTACACATTTGGTCTTGCTAGACACACTCCCGCTAACCCGGGCACCTAATGCCTGTAATAATTGAGTCGCTTCATCACGTCCCATCGAACTTAAAGTGCCAGTCACGACCCAGCTTTCACCGTTCAGTGGCTGGCGGGTTGGTGCAATTGGTGCATCCCAATGAATGCCTGCTGCCAGCAAACGATCCAGAACTTCCAGGTTATGTGGGGCCTGGAAGAAATCCACAATCCACTCAGCAGTAATATCACCGACATCCGGGGTTTTCTTTAATGCTTCAATATCAGCATCGCGTAATGCTTCCAAGGTCTGGAAAGTATTGGCCAGCATACGTGCCGTAGTTTCTCCCACGCCACGAATACCGAGTGCATAGATGAAAGCTGCCAATGTGGTTTTCTTGCTGTTCTCGATAGAATCAATTAAATTCTGGACCGATTTCTCCCCCATTTTTTCGATCTGGAGTAACTGTTCACGGTGCTCATGCAGATGGTAAATATCTGATACATCTTTCAGAAGATTTAGATGTAGCAGTGACTCTACCCAGCGATCACCCAGCCCTTCGATATCCATGGCCTTACGCGACACAAAGTGACGAATGGTTTCGATCCGCTGCGCAGCACAATAGAGTTCGCCAGAGCAGCGGGCCAATGCTTCACCTTCCGGCATCACCACTGGTGAATCACATACCGGACAATTGGCCGGTAAATGCACTACTATCGCATCGACTGGGCGGAATTCCGGCCAGACCTTTTCGACTTTAGGAATTACATCACCACTGCGGTATACGCTGACTGTATCCCCGATTCTCACGTCTAAACGATGAATTTCACCGATATTATGCAAGGTCACATTGGAAACCGTAACACCACCGACTGCAACCGGATTCAGGCGTGCCACAGGGGTCAGAGTCCCGGTACGGCCTACCTGCCAGTCAATATTTTCCACTGTGGTCAGTGCAGCCACTGCAGGGAATTTATAGGCAGTGGCCCAGCGTGGTTCCCGGCTCAGAAAACCTAGTTTTTGTTGCTGTTTCAGATCATTGACCTTGATCACCATGCCATCAATTTCAACGCTTAGCTTCGGACGTTTCTCCATGACCTGCTCATAAACCTGCTGCACTTCTTCAATGCTGCTACAGACAAAATGGCACTCACCTACAGCAAAGCCAAATTGTTGCAGCCATTCCAGACTGCCCGACATGGTGCTTTGACCATGAGGCGGTACACACTGAGCAATGCCATACGCATAAAATGCCAATGGTCGTGAAGCAGCAATATTCGGATCCAGCTGACGTAAACTACCTGCAGCAGCATTTCGCGGATTGGCAAAGGTTTTTTCGCCCTTGGCGGCATTGGCAGCATTCAGACGTTCAAAGCCAGACTTGGGCATCAGCACTTCGCCGCGTACCTCCAGAAGCTCTGGAATAATTCCATTGACTGGAGGCAGGAATTTTGGCAGGTTACGGATGGTTTTGACATTCTGGGTAATATCTTCACCCGTTTCGCCATCACCACGCGTGACACCGCGCACCAGTACGCCATGTTCATACCAGAGTGAAATCGCCAGGCCATCAAATTTCAGCTCAACATCATATTCAATTTTTTGATTTGGCAAACGTTCTTCAATACGGCGGGCAAAAGCCAGCAGATCTTCCTGATTGAACACATTCCCCAAAGACAGCATCGGCACGGCATGCGTGACAGTTACAAATTTTGCAAGTGCCTGCCCCCCCACCTTGATAGTGGGTGTATCGGGTTGCTGCAAGTGTGGATATTGTTCTTCTAGGGCTTTGAGCTGATGAAAGAGCTGATCATATTCACTGTCTTCAATGCTCGGTTGATCCATCACATAATAAGCATGATTATGCTTGGCAAGCAGTTGAATCAATTGACGCATTTGCGCAATCACAGTGGCATCTTGGGTCATAATTTCACCATAAAAAAGGGCGGAAAATCCGCCCTGTAGAATATTCAGCTTTTGGCTATTATAAAAATTGCAGTCTACAGATTCAACTTGGAGATTGAACAAAGCAATCTTCGAATCAGGTGGCCTGTCCCGGGCGATAATCAATCGCTTGATGGCGCCAGAATTCACGTAATTGTGGCGTGAATTCCTGCTGGTTCTGATCATAGACCAGACCATCCACTTCACGAGCAATTAACCGCGAAATACTGTCCATGGTATCAAAAGCATTTTGTACATCACTATGCGGTAAAGCCAGGAAGAATGCCAGACCTTTGACTTCCTGAGTCGACAGAGTCTCCAGATCAAAGCCTTCCATACCTGTATCAGTCATTTGCAGTACCGAAAACAGCAGTTTTGAACCATCTTCACTATAACGGTGAAAACAGGCCAGTTCGCCATAACGCAGACCATATTTCAGTAGAACTTTCAAAGTTTTATCACCTGAAAGCACACGACCTTGCGGATAGATATGCAAAGAAATAATGGTTTCAGCACTGGATAATGCACTTTCTTCATCCACTATTTTTTGCTCATGCAGATGTGCATCCAGAATACTGCTTTCATCATTAAATTCAGAAATTTCAGCTTTTTCAATATTGCTGTTCAGACTGAATTCGGCAGCTTTATCTTTATTTTCGGCGTGATTGTTTTCCTGTTCTGTTTCAGCCAGCTTTTGCTCTACTGCTGTGTCAGCTGCTTCTGTCGCGACCGATGTTGCCCCCACTTTAGCCTCTGTCACATCGCCCGAATGGGCAGCTACAGGAGTTTCAACCGCTTTTGGCTCAACCGGAGTTGATTCAGCCTTGCGAAAGGCGGAAGGCTTTTCAGGAGCCGGTTCACCTGCACTCAGGCTTGGCTCTATGCGTTGTGTTGAATCTGCGTCCTGCTTTGCCAGTTGCGATCGTACATGCCGAGGAATGACAGGGGTCTGGCTATCCGGGTCGATATGCAGGCTGGCATCCAGTGAAGGAGCTGCCTCGACAGGTTTTTTGAGCAACATTCTGATGCCCAACAGCATGATGATAATTGCAATAACAATCCCGATAATGGTGGTGATTTCCATATTATACCTCCGCAGCTAAGCCGTATTCTTTTGCCTGTTCCAAATTTACTGTCACTAATTTTGAGGTTCCCGGTTCAGGCATGGTTACACCTAAAAGATCAGTCGCCATCATCATTGCAAGTTTGTTATGGGTAATATAAATAAATTGCACTTGTTCAGAAAGCTCTTTGACTAAATTACAAAAACGTCCCACATTGGCATCATCCAGGGGTGCATCGACTTCATCCAGTACACAAAATGGTGCCGGATTTAAGCGGAAAATTGCGAAGACCAATGCCAAGGCAGTTAAAGCCTTTTCTCCGCCAGAAAGTAACGCGAGTGAACTGTTACGCTTGCCTGGTGGTCGGGCCATTAGTTTTACACCCGATTGCCATCCATCTTCAAGACTTAAACTCGCTTCACCGCCCTCAAATACTTTCGGAAACAGGTTTTGCAGCTCGGCATTGACCTGATCAAACGTGTGCATAAACAGTTTACGGGTTTCCTGATCAATACTTTTCATCGCAGCCTGTAGCTGTTCAACCGTATTTTCCAGATCCTGCATCTGGTGACTCAGTTCCTGATAACGTTTTGATACTTCTTCATATTCTTCAGAAGCTGCCAGATTGACTGCACCGAGTTTATCGAACTGGGTTTGAGCTTTTTCCAGTTTCGCCTGATGGGCTTTGATATCAATATTTAAGCCGCTGATGACATCATGGTTCAGTTCTTTCAGCTGTTCTGAATAATGCTGTAAATCAGATTTGGCTGCCTGCCAGGCTAAACGTTTGGCTTCCAGCTCACTACGCAGCTGTTCATCCTGCTGTTGGAAACGATGGCGCTGTTCGGTCAGCTGCTGCTGCTTGCTCTGCACCTGATTTAATTCAACCTGCCAGTCGGCCCAGGTCTTTTGCAGCTTTTCAGTGATCTGCGCCTGTTCATTAAACTGGCTCTGTAAAGCAGGTAATTCTAGCTGTACCGGATCGACAAATTTCTTGGCCTGCTCGATTTGTGCAGTAATTTGCTGAGATTGTTCTTTCAGGAATACCTGATCTTTTTCTAGTAATTCGATCTGCTGCTGGCTTTGCACACATTGACGGCGCAGCAATTCCAGTTCATGCTGAGCTTGCTGGCTAAGCTGCTGCGAGTCATCTAACTGAGCGCTAAATTCTTCCAGCTGGAATTGCAGGGTTTTATAATTCGGCAAAGCCTGTTCCAGCTTTAGATTCAGGGCATGCAGATCAATTTCCAGATCGTCTTTCTGCATGGCATCTTCTTCAAGCTGCTCATCCAGTTGATGCAGCTGATGCTGTAATTGCTGCTTTTGCAATGCGAAAGCCTGCGCACTGCTTTGTGCTTTGGCAATGTGTATATCGAGTTGTTGCAGCTGTTTTTGAGCTTGTTTCTGCTGCTCGCTGATACTCTGAATCTGGCTTTGCAAAGCTTTAACCTGATCGGTGAGTTCAGGTAACTGCTGCTCCAGCTGCATAAACTTAGGTTCAAGTTCTGCAAGTTGCTGCTCGATTTCATCCAGACGAATTCGATGGCTTAAAGCGCCTTGTCCGGCCTGACTGGCTTCATCATAATCCAGAGCAATAACCCAGTCTGCACCAACATGGTAGCCATCTAAACTCAGTAATGTCTGGCCTTGTAATAACTCAGTTTGAAGCGGTAATGCTTGCGCTAATGTATCTACGATCGCGACTTGTTGCCACAGTGAATAATGTGGAGATTCAATCCAATCGGCCAGACACATCGTATTGGCAATCTGAATTTTATTCTGAACAGCCTGTTGCTTTAACTGACGCGCACAATCTTCAAGGACGTACTCGCCCTCAGTCAGAATCTGGGCAGACAGCCACTTGGCCAAAAACTTTTCGATCAGGCTGGCATGTCCTTTGCCTGCATCATTGAGCTTAAGTACATGCATCAGCTGTACCGCATCACTCTTGGCATTTGGGTTGGCTTTGGTCAGTAATTGGCTCAGGTTTTTCTGTTCTGAATGTAGCACCTGAATTTCAGATTTGAGTTGCATCAAGCGCTGCTGATGGGTCACCTGCTCTGCCTGAAGCTGTTCGAATTGAGTTCTTAAATCTGTTAATTGAATTTCATAGCCAGCGATTTGCTGTTCAGCTTGGGCTTTGTCTGCCTGATATTGCTCCAGCTCATCTTGCTGCGCCTGTTGCTGAATCTGTGTGCTTTGCTGTTGTAGCGTCTGTTTCTGCTGTTCAATCCGTTCAATATTCTTTGCCAGTTGCTCGCTTTGAGCCAGCATTTGCAATTTACGCTGTTGCTGCTGTTCGACCTGAGTTTTAATCTGTGCGAATTGCGCTGCAATTGTACTCTGCTGGGATTTGAGCTCACTCAGATTCTGGCTATGCGTCTGACTCTGGCCATCTTGTTGCTGCAATTGTGCCTGCTGATCTTCAAATTGCTGCTGCAAGGTTTCGAGTTGCAGTTCAATCAACTGCAAACGCTCTTTGGTCTGGGCTTTTTGCTGTTCCAGTTTAACCAGACTTGTAGAATTCTGCTCCAGCAAAGACTGCTTTTGCTGCAGGGTCATTTCCAGTTCAGCCAGTTTTTTCTCGGCCTGTTGCCATTCACTTTGCAAAGGGGTGGATTGCTGAATCAGACGCTGGAACAGTTCACTGGTGCTTCCCAAATCATGTTCTACGGAAGTCAGTTCAGAACGCACCAGCTTAAATTTTTCCCCGAGCGTATTCATCTCAAGGGTATATTCTTCCTGTAAGCGGTGACTCTGCTCACATTGAAAAGACAGAATTTCAATCTTGATCGTACGGATCTGTCCTTCCAGTTCTTTATATTGAATCGCACTTTCCGACTGACGTTTTAGGGTTTTTAGCTGGGATTTCAGTTCGGAGGCGATATCTTCCAGACGCGACAGGTTTTGTGTGGTGTGATCCAGATGCAGCATGGTTTCACGGCGACGCGCCTGATAGCGTGATACACCCGCGGCTTCTTCAATATAAACCCGCATTTCATCTGGCTTGGCATCCACCAGACGGTTGATCATGCCCTGCTCGATAATCGCATAGGAACGCGGACCCAAACCGGTGCCAAGGAAAATATCGGTAATATCACGACGACGGCATTTGCTGCCATTCAGGAAATATTCGGACTTGCCATCGCGGTTGACCTGCCGGCGTACCGCCAGTTCATTATAGGCATTATAGGCACCGCCGAGCTTGCCATAAGTATTGTCAAAGCGCAGTTCCACACTGGCCATACCGACCGGTTTACGCTTGGCAGTTCCGGTAAAGATGACATCCTGCATGCTGCCACCACGCAACTGACGCGCACTGGACTCGCCCATGACCCAGCGTATGGCATCAATGACATTGGATTTACCACAACCATTTGGTCCCACGACCGCAGTACGATTATCTTTAAAATGTAAGGTGGTACTGTCGGCAAAAGATTTAAAGCCTGAAAGTTTTAAACTGCTTAAACGCATAATGTCCTGATTTAACGTCGTGAGCGTCTGGCCCACGCGAGTTCAATTTGTTTCATCCGTGTCAGAGATTCCAACACAAGGTTGCGCAAGTGTCGACAAAAATCTTCCATAAATAAAGTGGCCTGATGGGTTTTTCGTATCAAAATTGCTTCAGTGACCAGTTTAAATAAGTCAAAAGATTCTTGTAACTCGCGTCTGGAAATATTCAGGGTCAGAAAATAGCTCCGACGTAAAGATGGCAGCAGTTCCTGATAGTAGCGCATCAGATAAGGATTCCCCACCATCTCATGCTGCTGGGCCATGCCCTGAAAGATCAGATCATAAAACTTTTCAGTGTGTCCTTGGCGGGTTTCTGCTTCCAAGTGCTCTAATAATAGCTGAATGCGCTCAGCTTCATGCACCCGCCAGGTCTCCGCCATGCGATGCACCATCTGCCCGAGCAATAACGAGGTCATGTCAAATAAGGCACGTACCTGCAAGGCCGACATTTCTGAAACAATTGCTCCCCGGCGTGGAAAAATTTCAATCAGTTGGGTGCGTTCCAGCAGCAACAGTGCTTCACGAACCGAACCCCGACTGACATCAAGCTCCGAGGCAATCCTAAGTTCCTGTATACGTTCGCCTTCGACCAGTTCACCGCGAATAATCTGTTCGCTAATATGCTTGGCAATCTGCTCAGACAAACTTTGCGCTTGTTCTAATGGCATACCGTTCCTGTGTTTATTTTTATGAATAATGGTTTAACCCTTTATTTGGGCTATGTTGCTATTAAACGGCTTTTTTTTAATGAATACTTTGACATTGTCAGACAATCTTGTGTCTATATAGCCAACTCCTGCTTACAAAAAAGGAGAATAGTGACCTATTCTCCTGCAGCGACACATTGATTTAACCTGAACATTTGAATCAGGCAATGAAACCCTGATAAATAAAATACAGGCCGACGGTAGTCAGCAAGGTCGCAAAACATTTTTTCAATACAGCCGGTGAAAGCAGATGTGCCACTTTTGCGCCCAGTTTCGCAGTGAAAAAGCTCATCGTGCTGATACCGAGAAACGCATAAATATGAATATAACCAATGGTATTTGGTACGGTGACCTGCGCCTGTTTACCAAACCACATAAACCCTAATGCGCCCGCGATTGCAATTGGCAAGCCACAAGCTGCAGAGGTCGCTACTGCTTTTTGCATGACAACCCCACAGCGATTCAGAAATGGAACCGTCAAACTGCCCCCGCCAATCCCAAAAATGGCCGATGCCACACCGATACCGCCACCCGCAGCAATTTGTAGCGGTGTTGAAGGTAATTTTTGGTTTGGGTCGACCTGAACATTGGCACCTTTAAACATTCGAAACGCTACCCAGACCGCAAAGAACCCGATTAACAATTGCAAACCTCGACCAGATAAGTAATCGGCAATCCCCGCACCCACAAATGACCCTATCACCAGACCTGGCGCCAGATTACGAAACACGGGCCACAGCACTGCCCCTCGTTGATGATGTGCCATGACCGAGCTGATCGAAGTCACAATAATCGTCGCCAGGGAAGTACCCACCGCCATATGCATAATCACGTTAGGATCGTACTGGAGCTGGGTAAAAACAATATAGAGGATGGGTACAATGATCAGACCTCCACCGACCCCAAACAGGCCTGCGGCAAATCCGGCAATTGCACCAATCAATAAATATATGATTAACTCCATAACGATATTTACCACGTTTAGATTCAAATGGATGTAGAAACTCGTGAACTGCAACAACGATTAAGCGATGCAGGCCAACTCCCGGAAGTATTACTCATCAAACCGATTACCACATCGACCAATGATGATGTGCGCGAATTGGCAACGAAAGGGGTACAGCAGGTTCTGGTATGCAGTCATGTGCAGACCCACGGCCGTGGACAGCGTCAACGTCAGTGGATATCACCTGAAGGGAACATCTATTTAAGCACATTGCTGCATACACAAAAACCCATTGATGGTCGTCTGGCGCTAGAAATTGCGTTAAATATCCTGCAAATGCCAAGCCTAAAAGGCCTGGAATTACAGGTGAAATGGCCGAATGACCTGTACAGCCTGCATGGAAAATGGGGGGGTATTCTGGTCGAGCCAGTTTCAACCACGCAGGTGGTGGTCGGGGTCGGGCTAAATATTGATCCTCTGCCCACCAACCTTCCAGACCAGCTGGTCAGTTCCCTGAGCGAGCTGGGTTTATCCTGCACCTCAAGAGTCGAACTGATTGCCCAGTTATATCTGGCGATTCAACAAGCCGGGCAATGGTTTAATTATGGCAGTCAAAATCTGGCGGCGCGTTTCAATCGATCGGCTGCATTTATGCAACAAACAGTTGAATTTACCGATGTGCAAGGGCAATATTCCGGTACTTTTCTCGGAATTCAGGATGATGGTGCAGTCAAGATTTTGACCGATCAAGGAATCCAGACTTTTTATCAGGGACAGCTCCGCCTTCAACACGGTGGATGAACAGGCATACAGCAATGAAAAAATTATGGTTGGATATTGGCAATACCAGGCTGAAATACTGGATTACCGAGCATGATCAGATTATTGAACAGGCAGCGGAATTACATTTACAGTCTCCTGCCGATTTATTACTGGGCCTAATCCAGCATTTTAAAACACTGGGCTTGCATCAGGTGGGGCTATCTTCGGTCCAGGATAAAATCAGTAATGAGCGTATTCTCAGCATTTTAGAAAGTCTGCATATTCCAGTGATTTTTGCTCAGGTACAGGCGGAATATGCTGGTCTGATCTGTGGCTATGATGAACCTTCTCAGCTGGGCATTGACCGCTGGTTACAGGTACTTGCAGTGGCGACTCAAGCGCATAAAAATTACTGTGTAATTAGTTGTGGTACGGCACTGACCATTGATCTGGCGCAAGGACAACAACATTTGGGGGGATTTATTCTGCCGAATCTGTACTTGCAACGTGATGCACTGATTCAGAATACCAAAGGCATTAAAATTCCGGATGGTGCTTTTTCTGAACTTAATCCTGGCCGCAATACCCTAGATGCTGTGCATCATGGCATTCTGCTGGGCCTGCTCAGCACCATTGAAAAAGTCCTGTATGATTTCCCAGCACAGCTGGTTTTAACCGGTGGAGATGCTCCACTGTTTGCGCAGCATCTCAGCCATCACCATCCCCAGATTGAACCTGATCTTTTACTTAAAGGCCTGCAGCATTTTGCAGCTCATTTGCCAGACACTGTTTGATAATATCCAGCAATTGAGGGAATTCGGAAAAGCCATCAGATTTATTGAAATGCCCGGCTTTTTTGATCTCAAAAATTTGTGCATTCAAGCTATGGGCTAAACGCAAGGAAATCGGTGCAGGCACATAGGGATCATTACTGGAAATCAGCATCACCGCACGTTTATAGCTATAGGGCAAGTTTTTCAGATCAAGTCGCACAGCCTGCAGTATTTTATTCAGTTCTGACCATGCCACCAAGGGTGTATCAAAGGCTGAGACCAGAATGATGCCGCCAATCTTGCGTTGCTGCTGAATATAATGTTCCTGTAAAAAGTTTAAAACACTGACGCAACTCAGGCCATGTGCAACTAAAAAGGTATGTTCATCCATGTGCGGAATGTGCAGTTTCAGATTCTGCTGCCACTCTTCTAAATCAGGCTGAAAAGGGTTGGCCAGCATAATCCGCTTGGACTCAAAACCGGCATTTTTAAGCTGGCGACTGAGCCAAGGGTACCAGTGATCATTGGAGGTCGCCTGATAATCCGGCACGATATAGACTTTTTTTATTATATTTTTCATAGTGCATTACTTATAATTATTGAACGCAAACGGCGTCGATAAAAATCAGTTTTAAACAGTCTGGAGATGGAATTCAAGTACCTTTTTGAACACCATCTCATGTTGAGTTTTAAAATTTGGCGAATACAATAACATGCCTAAATTTAAGATTTAATCAGATAAGGCTCGATTACTTTCCAGAGCTCCGGCAGATCAGTACAGCCTTGTGAATCAATAAAATGTCCGTGATGCTTGGCATTCACCACAATCGCATCCAGGCTGTCCGCCTGTTCCAGACTAAATTCTGGTGCAACTCGGTCATCTCCTTCGGAGTAAATCACCACACGCTCTGCAACCTGTTGTTTGAGTAAATCAAAATCGATATCCGCGGCATCAATAAAAGGGTTTACTTCATCCAGACGACCCAGCCGGCCATTAAATCCTGCGATCAATACCAGTTGCTGAATTTTCTGCTGTTTTAATTCTCTGGATAGGTAATGTAATGCGGCTACAGTTCCCAAGCTATGTGCAATAAAAATACTGTCCTCATCAATTGCATCAATCTGTTCACGCATTTGCTGATCCCAAGTGTCCAGTGTCGGTGTAGTTGATGGATCCAGCCGGAGGACTTTTAAACTGACATTTTCCTGTTGGGCTTTTTCCTGAATCCATGGGTACCAGTTTTCTTCCGGGCTTGCAGTATAACCATGTACGACAATTACTTGGTTCATTTGAAATTTCTCTTTATTTTGTGCTGATATTCCCGAGTCTGCCTGATTAGATTTTTATTTTGGGTAAGTAAATGTTGTTTTGTTTAAACCAGTTTGACCATCTATTCGCAATAAAAAAAAGGCGCATATTGCGCCTTTTTTAAAACAAAACTTATTTCTTGTCGTTGCCGCCGAACAATGGTCCCATACCACCGCCGCCGCCAAACTGTTTCTGCAGACCGCCGAGTGATTTCATCATTTTTGCCATACCGGATGGATTGGCAAATTTTTTCATCATCTTGGCCATCTGCGCATGTTGCTTGATCAGCTTGTTGACTTCTGCCACTTCCATACCACAACCTGCTGCGATACGTTTTTTACGGCTTGGGTTCATCAAGTCTGGATTACGGCGCTCTTTCAGGGTCATCGACTGGATAATCGCTTCCATTTTCTTGACCTGCTTTTCAGGATTGGCTTGCGCCAACGCATCTTGCAGACCGGCATTGCTCATGCCAGGAAGTTTGTCCAGGAAGCCCATCATGCCGCCCATTTTGTTCATCTGCTCAAACTGCATCAGCATGTCTTCAAAGTTGAAGCTGCCGCCTTTTTGCAGTTTTTTCGCCATTTTTTCGGCTTTTTCTTTGTCGACCTTGCGTTCAAGTTCTTCGACCAAAGAAAGTACATCACCCATACCGAGAATACGCTGTGCAACACGCTCAGGATGGAATGGCTCCAGGGCATCGAGTTTCTCACCCATACCCAAGAATTTGATTGGCTTGCCGGTAATCGCGCGTACTGAAAGCGCTGCACCACCGCGCGCATCACCATCAGTTTTGGTCAGGATCATACCAGTTAAAGGCAAGGCATCGTTGAATGCTTTCGCGGTGTTTGCCGCATCCTGACCGGTCATGGCATCGACCACGAACAGGGTTTCAGTCGGGTTTATCGCAGCATGCAGCTCTTTGATTTCACCCATCATGTCATCATCGATATGCAAACGGCCTGCCGTATCGACAATCAGCACATCGGCAAACTGGATTTTTGCCTGTTCAATCGCACGATTGACAATCGTAATTGGTTTTTCGTCTGCGCTGGATTCCAGGAAAATCGCACCGACTTCACCCGCGACAGTCTGTAGCTGTTTGATCGCAGCCGGACGATATACGTCGGCAGAGACCATCGCTACTTTTTTCTTTTGACGTTCTTGTAAGAAGCGTGCAAGTTTCGCTGCAGTTGTTGTTTTACCTGCACCCTGCAAGCCTGCAAGTAGGACAACCACAGGTGGTTTTGCAGCGAGGTCGAGGCTTTCATTGGCCTCGCCCATCATTTTGGTCAATTCGTCATGAACGATTTTGACAAAAGCCTGCCCAGGAGATAACTGAGTCATCACTTCCTGGCCCAATGCTTCTTCCTTAACTTTCGCGATGAATTCACGAGTTACAGGTAACGCAACATCGGCCTCAAGAAGCGCCATACGCACTTCACGTAACGTATCTTTAATATTGTCTTCGGTTAGCTGCCCTGAGCCAGTAACATTTCTTAAACTCTGCGTGAGTCGTTCTGTTAAGGTATCAAACATTGCAAAATCCGCTTAAAATAGCCATGAGCAAAAAATTGTTTCTTAAAATAGAAAATTTATGCATAGAATGCTATAGGATACTGTAGTTCGCAGCGAATTTATATAAATGAATATTCATCACCCTTAAAAAGGTTTGACATGGTTAACCTCCCCTTGGTTTATACGATCTTAGCATTAGTCGCTTATACCGCTTCTTTCTGGTATCTGTTCATTCATTTAATGTCTAAACGTACTCCTAATCAATGGTTTGTTTCGCTAACTGCACTGCTTGGACTGAGCCTGCATGCACTGGTGTTATATGGTGATATGCATACTCCGCTAGGCATCAATTATGATGTCTTTTCCCTGTTTTCTTTTACCTCGGGTTTGATGCTGCTGCTCAGTATTATTTACAGTACTTATCGTCCGATTATTGCCCTGAACCTGATCGGGATTCCAGTGGCTGCCACAGGTTTGATCCTCGGTTTTGTCTTTACCCAGCCAGCTAAAATTATTATTCAGAACTCTCTAGGCTTGGACATTCATATTATTTTGTCTTTGTCTGCTTATGCAGTATTGCTCATGGCAACCATTCAGGCTGTAATTTTACGTTTTCAGGATCGTGAGCTGAAAAAGAAGCACAAACGCCGGGTTTGGGTCAGTTTGCTACCCTCTTATCAAGACATGGAATCACTGCTGTTTGATATGCTGATGACCGGTTTTGTTTTACTTACCCTCGCTTTGGGCTTTGGCTTCTTTACCATCGACAATTTCTTTGCTCAGCATCTGGCACATAAAACTGCGTTCAGTATTATTTCCTGGCTGGTTTATGGTTCACTATTAATCGGACACTGGAAGTTTGGCTGGCGTGGCCAGAAAGCCGTGCGCTTTACCCTGCTCGGTTTTGGCTTGCTGGCACTGGGTTTTATTGGGTCTAAATTTGTGCTGGAAATGATTCTAGGGCGATAATTCTGAGCCTTGAAATATTCAATTCATTGTCCAATAAACAGGCTTTAGCTTGAATATTCTTTAAACGGTGATACGCCCCACACGCACCGACAATGGCCAGCGAATCACTCTAGGCAATTCTGGATCTTCCCATTCTGGCAATAAGGCATCTGCCAGTACGTTCAGTGGATTATGTCCGAGTGCTTTAGTGGCAGCTTTCACGGCTGACCAGGTACTCATATAACCTATTAACTGATAAAAGTTCCATTCAACCTCTAATACAGGTGGCTCAATCGAAATTTCCTGAAATGGAAATGGTAGATTTTTATATTCTTCATCTACATGGCGACGTTCAGGCGGCCAGTACGGTACAAGCGTGACTTCATAAAAATGCTTAAAATAATGATTCAGATGCGGCTCATCCACACTGAACACGCCATAGCTAATTAAAGCCAGAATGACATTGGGCCAGGCAATACGGCGAACTTCTGCGTAGAATTTTTCCAGATCGAGCCAATGCGCTGCTTGAGCCACTGAAATCAGATCAATACTCTGGTCAGCACACGGGATCTCTTCAGCGAATGCCTGACCATACTGAATTTTTGGATGTGGTTTGGCCTGGGCAAGCTGTTCACTACTCGCATCAATCGCCATCACCTGATCAAAGTAATTCGCCAAAACTTCTGAAAGCTGTCCAGAACCACAGCCGACATCTACAGCCAATTTGGTACTTGGTGATAGCTCTGCCAATAGCTTTCCCAATGCATCCGGATAATGCGGACGAAACAAGGCATAATCCTGTGATTGCTGGGAGAAATGATCCTTGAAATGAGGCTGTTCCATACTGCCACCTGATATATTTATGATTCTTTTCAATATAGCTATTCATCTTTAAAACTCTATTATTTTATTGTGCCGAAGACAGCTGCTTTATTAATATCTCCTAAATCCCTTCTCACCCTCTCTCCCCTTTATGAAGCGTGAAATTTAGACTACCTGGACATTCAGGCTAAAAAAACGTATAACACCGTTTTAAATTTACAGGTGTGCACCGTTGAAACTTGTGCTTGCTCCCATGGAAGGCTTAACCGATCCGATTATGCGTGATGTACTAACATCCGTAGGTAGCTTTGACTGGTGTGTGACCGAGTTTATCCGTGTCACCGATTCCATTCTGCCCGACCATATTTATCACACATACTGTCCAGAACTGTTGAATGATGGCAAGACGGCGGCAGGTACACCGGTACATGTGCAGTTTCTGGGAAATAATCCGGAGATGCTGGCAGTGAATGCCGCCAAAGTGGCAGCCATGGGCGCACCGGCAATTGACATGAATTTTGGTTGTCCGGCCAAAACCGTGAATCGTCATCGCGGCGGCTCAATCCTTTTAGATGAACCCGAGGTCGTACATGAGCTGGTTAAAGCCGTGCGTGATGCCGTCCCTGCGCATATTCCAGTTTCCGCCAAAATGCGTCTGGGTTATATGGACCGCAATTTTATGCTGGAAAATGCGCATGCCATTGAAGATGCAGGAGCTTCATGGGTTACGGTACATGCACGTACTAAGGCCGATGGCTACACTCCGCCAGCATTCTGGGACCAACTACAACCGATTCGTGAAGCACTCAAGATCAATGTGATCGCCAATGGTGAAATCTGGAACAATGCCGATGCCAAACAGTGCCGTCTGGAATCCGGTTGTGAAGACCTGATGATTGGCCGAGGTGCAGTGACCACACCCGACCTGACCCAATGTATCCGTCAAAACTCGGATGCACCTTTGATGAACTGGAATGAACTGCTGCAACTGCAAATTCGTTTTATCAACGGCCCAGCCAAAACTGAGATCGGGATGGTCGGTCGTTACAAGCAATGGCTCGGCATGATGTCGAAACATTATCCTGAAGCTAAAGTATTATGGGATGAAGTAAAACGGATTAAAGTTCTAGCCGAAATTACCGAAAAACTGAAAGCTTCAAATATTTAAAACCCAAAAGCCTTTGAATGATTCAAAGGCTTTTTTATGGGCTCGTAAAAGCTTATGACTGCTTACGCTGCTTTAAGTTTTCTACGTGATCCCGATTGGTTTTCCAGGATTTTTCTAAAACTTCTTTTTCTAGCCGCAGTTGTATCCGTTTTAATTTCGTTTCCGAAATCATCTGCCGATCAAAACTTTTCACATAGTCAGTCCAGCCTGCCCCCCGAAACATATGATTTGGCATCGGCGTTTTAAACACGGCATCCGGCATAAATACAATCACAGAGTGCAAAAGATCTGGTTCCACAATATCTGCCAGTAGCTGTTCCAATACTTTGATGTGCTTATAGTTCTGATGAATCGGATTCTGAAATTTATAACTGTTTCTATAGATTTTCTGGGTCCAGGTTTTTTGTCGCTCGTTTCCAAATATCCAGCCTTTATAGTTTTTGGTCTCAATCACAAATATTCCGTAAGGACTTAATAACAGATGATCGATCTGCGTGGTCGCGCCCATCCCGTCTGGAAGAGTCAAATCATTGAGCAGAATATATTGAGGATCTTTTAAATACAGTTTGACATGAGCAGCAACCGCAAATTCTCCTAGTTTCCCTTTTAAAAGTGGCTTGAATAATTTAAAAATCATCACGCCAAAGAAAAGTAGAAGAACCCACCCTAAGCTGGACCAGAGTGGACTTAATAGCTGTATCGTAGAATGTTCCATATTCTAATTTTCGTTTATTTTAAGTGTTTAAATATTAATGCGTTCGCTCAATATTTAACAGGATTTGTTTTTTATCCAAACCACCGGCAAATCCTACCAGCTTGCCACTGCGACCAATCACCCGATGACAGGGTGCAATAATCGAAATCGGGTTTTTGCCATTGGCTGCACCCACGGCACGTACCGCCTTGATATTACCCACCTGTTCAGCAATGTCGCGATAGCTTCGCGTTTGTCCGTAGGGAATATTCAGGAGCGCCTGCCAGACTTTTTTCTGAAAATCAGTACCGGCAAAGTCCAAAGGCAGGTCAAAAACATTGCGCTGACCGGCAAAATATTCCTGAAGCTGACGTCTGGTTTCAATCAAAACCGGATGCTGCGGATCTTCAACCAGGATCGCCAGTTTCACCCGATTCGGCTGTTCCCAGTCCCAAAGCACGGCCACCAGTGCGGTTTCATTCGCGACCAGTCGTAACTGTCCTACGGGAGAATCCATATAGAGATAACTGAGCTGCATGGCCATACTCCTACTAGATCAGGTTTTCTATTACTCATCTTAATAGAATTTTGGACCACCCAATAGCCTTAAGATGAGGATAATTTCATCAAAACCAGACCGGAAATGATGAGTACAGCAGCCAGCATACGCAAGGCAGAAGCAGGTTCACCCAGAACCCAAATACCAATGAGAAATGAACCCACTGCACCAATCCCGGTCCAGATCGTATAGGCTGTACCTAGCGGCAAAGTACGCATCGCATAAGCCAGCAAAGCAAAACTCAGCACCATGAAAACAATGGTAATGATACTGGGGGTTAAACGAGTAAAACCTTCAGACAGCTTCATCGAATAAGCCCAAATGATTTCAAAAATACCTGCAAGAATAAGTACGATCCAGGCCATGCAGCCCTCCTCCTTTTATATAAGAATCAGGCCGTCCTGACGATTTTTCCTGTAAATTTTGCACTGCAATCCACAAGGGAGGTCGTTCCTCCTCAATATCCAGATATAGAAATTTTATTAATTCGCGTGCTAACAATGTGGTCATTGTTACAAAACATGACTTTTAGAGATACAAATTAACTTTGTCTTACTCAAGTCTTCACGACATTCTTATCTGCTCTGGTTATGGTAGAGACTAAAAATGGTAAGTTAGTATAGTTCCATACTCGGGCAGTTGAATTAATAACAATTAAATGAGAGTTGCTCAGAATGTTAAGTTATACACATTAATTAAATTCAAACATTTTAGGGATAAATTACATGATTAAACATAAATTCGTGAGAGATTGATCATTTTTTACTTGGTTGAATTATTAACTCTTGATTAACAAATAACCACCAAACATAAGGGTTATATGTAATAAAAAGAACCCAATTTGAGTTCTTTTTATACAAATATTGTCTAAATTGCAATCAACCACGGTACAAATGATTACATTTTATGCAACATATCCATATGGTTATCAACATAGATATCTACACACTTATCCATAAAGTTATCCACATATTTATGCGCATCTGATGTTTTAGCGATTAGAGTTGAATCTGCCCTACTCTGGCTAACTCTGCACGCATTTCATCAATCACAGCTTTATAATCTGGCTTGCCAAAAATAGCTGAACCTGCCACAAACATATCGGCGCCCGCTTCAGCAATTTCACGAATATTACTCGGCGTAACACCACCATCGACTTCCAGACGAATATCACGACCTGAAGCATCGATCAGTTGACGTGCCTGACGCAATTTATCCAAAGTCATTGGAATAAATTTCTGTCCACCAAAGCCCGGGTTTACACTCATGAGCAGGATTTGATCGACTTTATCCAGTACATAGTCCAGATAATGCAGTGGCGTTGCCGGATTAAATACCAAGCCCGCTTTGGCACCACCCGACTTGATCAACTGTAAAGAACGGTCAATATGATCAGAAGCTTCCGGATGGAAAGTAATGATGTCGGCACCCGCTTCGAGAAAATCCCCGATCATGCGATCTACCGGCTTAACCATCAAATGCACATCAATGGGTGCTTTGATGCTATATTTTTTCAAAGCCTTACACACGCCAGCACCAAAAGTCAGATTCGGCACGTAATGGTTATCCATAACATCAAAATGGACAACGTCTGCACCTGCGTCCAACACGTTCTCGACTTCTTCGCCTAGACGGGCAAAGTCAGCAGACAAAATAGAAGGGGCAATTAAATAAGACTTGGACATGGAGAACCTGGCTCGTTGAAATTGGATTTTTCCCATTATATCAAATCCGCTCCGGCTACTGTGACTTCGATGTTGCAAGAATAAAACGCTATGTAACGCTTTGCGGCTTATGATTCCACCCATGACTGGTTTAAAGTACAGGGGAATGATTACAAGTATAGAAGATCAATGAAGAAAAGTACTGCCCATATCCAGACACAACAAGCCTCACGCGTTGCCAAACGCCTGGCCAATCACTGGAAACATAAATTCAATATTGATGAAAATGAATCAGCTTTTCTGATTCATTTTCCAAGTGCGGAAGTGAACCTGGCGCCAGAAGCAGAGCATCTTACTGTAACGATTCAAAGTAACGATGACGCTACTGATCTGAATAAACTTGAAAATGTTGTGCTGGATCATCTAATCCGTATGGGCCAAGAACCACTGGAAGCAAATTGGCAACGTGATTAACTCAATCACGACTGACTGCTTGCTTAGACATTTTTGCATCAAAGGCATGAATACGCTCGATACGTTCCTGTTCTTCGGGATGCGTATTCAGCCATTTTTCAAGTTCAATCTGAATTACCAGCTCATCTTTTTTCGGCTGTGATAAACGCAGGTTTTCCACCCGTTGCAAGAAATTGGATAAATGAATACTGGAAATGCCGCGTCCGTGTAAATGTTTCATGGCATAGTCGTCTGCATCATATTCCAGATGTTTTGAATAATCAGCATCACTTAACTTCACTGCAGCTGCAGTGAGCATACTGCTGCCATCCTGGAAAATCATTTCCCATGCCATCGCGACACTGGATGCTGCAATCAGCTTTTGCATGGCATGCTGGCGTACAATATGACCTTGTTCATGCGCCAGTACTGCAAGTACCTCTTCTTCATTTTCTGCGATCGCCACCAATTCATCCGTGACTAAAATAGTATTGTTCGGAATCGCCAAGGCATTGGCGCCCAGCTCTTTACCTTTACGGAAAATCAGTTTAGCAGGCGCATGCGGATTTTCAGCAATTTCCTGTTGAAAACGCTGACGTATGCGACTTTGATAATCAGCACTTAAAGCAGACACTTCCGTCCTTTTCACCAAATTCTGTTCAGTGACATCACCAATGCGCTGTACCGTATTGTCTGGTACCCAGGCTGTAACTTGTTTGGCGCCCCACGGAATCACCCATTTCACGACACTAAAGATCATGACCAAAGCCAATACTAGCAAGGTGAGCAACTGCGCAGGCGAGCGCTCCAATTGCCATATTGCTTCATAAATAGCTTTTTGTGGTTTGGCAAACCAATGTGGTACACGGCCAATAAACTCAATACGTGCATCATTCGGAAGTTCTACAATCGCAGGTCGACGGCCCACAGCACCAATAAAAGCCATCATTTTATAAGGAATCTCTACATCCCGGTTTTCGTCATCGATATAACTTAATTGAATGAGGTGCTGATCAAGGGGGCGGATTAAAGCGGGATGTGCTATTGCAGAGCTACCATCATAATAAAGCACTTCAACAGGTCTTTTTTGCATGATGATTCCCCCTACAATGATGCATCAAAATCAAACATAGAACTAAATTCAGCTGCCAGGGAATTAGGGTCAGGCTGCAACATATTTTGTAATTCGTTAGGATCATCCAAGACAAAGAGTTCCAACATACTGGTTTTATATTGATAAAAACGGATGTCGGCCCATGCGGATAACAGGCCCAAACTGATAATTTTTAATACCCAGTTTGACAAAACAATCCATGCATAACGCCATGGATTAGCACGTGTTTTAAAAAAATTCTCACCTAGAAACAGATTGTTCCATGTGGTGATATAGATCCGTGCCAACATGATCGGTAAGATAAAAATCAGGCCAATGACCCACAGCAATAATAAAATCACAATCAACAAGTCATGTTCTGAGTTTGACGATTGACTTGCATCGATCAGGGCCACCATCGCAAAGCTAAAAGCCAGCATCAACAGTAAAGGTCGATAGACAGCCGACATATAATTTTTGTGGGTAGCATTCAAGCGAAATTTAAATTGTCCCAATTGTAAATGATCAAAGCAATAATGCTTATAGAGCCAAATTAAACGAGGTAGCAAAATAAATAAACTTAAGAGAGTCTTGATTACCTCGACACTCAATAAGCGATATAAATATTTGTTTTCACCATAGAAATAAAAACGTGTATTGCCAAATTTGGTGTTGCGACTTCTAAATTTAAGCGTCAGGCGAAACAACCACGGTACCGCCATATACAACATGCCCAAGCCCAGAGTGGCCAACAACACCGAGTAGTTCGACACCATCAAGAACACTATATAAATTTCCAGGGCTAAAAGCCGGCCAAGAAAAATCTTGCTGGGTAAACCGGTAAAATCAAAGCGACGCTGCAAAAATTCGGTATTGCCATAAAAATAACGCTGACGACGCGATTTCGCCCAAGGTGAATACAAGGTCAAGGTCAATACCGTCAATAAAATATTACTCAACCAGATACCAAAATATTCTGAGGTACTACCATGAAACTTGAATTCATATCGCTGATATTTCGGTCTGACCGAAGGCGTGGCTTCAGTCGAAAAACTTGAAGCAGCTGGAAATAATGGCTCACTGACACGAATACCGCCTGCTGTCTGCTGCATGACGACCCCAATTTTTTATACTTTTATACAACTGATATTAAAAGAAAAACCCCCAGAATGTAAAAACATTTTGGAGGTTTTTTAATCTTTTTAGCGCTATTACATCTTTGCAATACCGATTTAAGGATTTAACTGCACGGCATGGAATTGCAAATGATCATCTACAAAACTTTGAATAAAGTAATACCCATGATCATAGCCCTGATGTTCACGTAAAGTTAAGGGCTGGTTCACGGTATCACAAGCCTGCTGAAACAAGGCTGGATTGAGCTGACTATAGAACTGGTCTGAGAACCCCTGATCAATCAGGATATCATTGAACAATGCACCTTTCTCCTGAACCAAAGCGGTCGCATCGTGCTTGAGCCATTCTTCACGGTTTTCACCCAGATAATTCGAGAACGCCTTGTCGCCCCACGGGCACTGGCTTGGCGCACAAATGGGTGCAAAGGCTGAAACAGATTTGAATTTTTCCGGATATTTAAATGCCAGGGTCAAGGCACCATGCCCACCCATAGAGTGGCCAAAGATGCCGATTTTACTGGAATGGATCACGAATTCCTCAGTGACCAGTGCATAGAGCTCATCCACAATGAAACTTTCCATCTGGTAATGTTCAGCCCACGGCTCCTGGGTTGCATTGATATAAAAACCCGCACCCTGACCAATATCCCAGTTGTCGCCTTCTGCCACGCCTTCACCGCGTGGTGAGGTATCCGGTGTGATTAAAATTAACCCCAATTGTGATGCCAGGCGCTGGGCATGTGCCTTGATGGCAAAGGTTTCTTCAGTACAGGTCAAACCTGCCAGATAGAATAATGCCGGACAGCTATGACCTTCCAAGGCTTGAGGCGGCAGATAAATTCCAAATTTAGTCGGGGTTTTAAGATAGCGCGAATCAAAACGATAAATCCGCTGTTCACCCTCAAAGCTTCTATTGTTCTGTATAAGTTCCATGGCTATTCCTTATTATTGCAGCCGATCTATTGGGGATATTGGGCTAGGGAGACTGTATCGTGGTGCTATTCTGGGGAAATAAACGCTGCTCCAGTTGAGGCAACATCAATTCCATATTCTTGCCAATCACCCATTGCGGTTCTGAAGGTTCGAAGCCCTGGACTGCCTCCCATTTAGCTACCGTAGTTTTAGCCTGTTCAAAAGAGGCTTTTAGACTATTATTTTCACGCATGGCTTCATCAAATAATGCCCGGCCAAAATAGGTATAATCCGCTTCATTGGAACAGCCAAAAGACTGGCGGTCAGCTGCTGAGGCAGTGATAATCAGGGTATTATCATTCTGCAAGGCAGAAGCAAAACTGCCCGAGAAACAGGCTGAAATCACAATCACCCGCCAGCGGATTCCGGATGCATCCAAGGTATCACGCAACCATTTTGGATCGACTTGTGCCAGATCCAGCGGAGCATTTTCCATTTCGAACACATTTGGCAAACCGTGAGAAGTCATATATAAAAACAGCACATCACTTTCACGGTTCATCTGCTGCCCCATACGGCGCAATGCCAGTTCCATACTGGTTCTGGAAGCAATCGGTACGGTGGTACGTGTCGCCGGATGATTAACCAGGGCAATGGATCGGCCAAAAGTACCAAAACGGGTATCAAACTGTTCTTTAATCCGCTCGACTTCAGAATAGAATACATCTTGATAGCTGGCTCCAGCCACCCCCATGAAATACCAGTGCGACTGTGCAAATTCACCATATTCAATGTTTTCCAGCGCTTTGTTCAGCAGAACTGGCTGGGCGTAGAATGCATCTTCAGCAAAACTTGGTGGAATTTCTTCAACTTTCCAGATGGGCTGATCTTTGACTGAAATCTGCCAGACCACCAAGGTAAACAAGGTCGCCAACATGATCAGCGCACGTTCCCACCATGGCCATTTTAATTCACGCGAGATGACCCAGACCACTGCCAGACTTTGCCAGACAAACAGCATGACAAAGAGCGTTGGAATATAGTCATAGAGGATATATGGCAGATAATCCAGATCACCCAGATACTGGATCAGGCACTGGAACAGCATGATATGGGTATCTAATACTAGCCATAATAGGGCCGGTACAAGCATCAGGCGTGGATTATTGACCCGTTGCGAAAGAAAAATACCAACAATCAGAGCAATAAAAGGCCATAGCGCATAACTGATCAGGCCTTGAGAGTTAAAATCTCCCATACGGCCTGAACTGAGCCAGCTAAATAAACTGTTGGCACACCCTCCCAGAATCCCCCAGAACACCAGTTGCATGATGGATGGACGAACCAGCTGTAAAGAACGCCGAGATCCCAAAAATAACCACATCCCGGCAGTTTGGTTGCTTTTAAAATCGTGCCAAAAATTAATGGAGGGTTTAAAGTCGATCATAGGATGTCAAGGAGATAAGTGGTTCGCCAATGTGCTGAATAAGTTTATGCTTGATAAGCATTTAATCAATGTTAATTTTAAATATATAACAAATCTTTGCTTAATAAAGAAGCCATTCTCCTATTCAGCTACAAGTTCATGCTGAAAATACGCATCAAAGCGACAAGCATCACCTTGCCATTGATGATTAGGTTCTTTTCCGGCCAGAAATACCGCCAGACGCGGACGCTTGACCACGACACGCCTGCCAATTTTTTGTGCCAGTTCCAGAAGATTATCGCCCAGATCCATTTCACCATCTTCAGGCAATAACATATGTAACAGCTGCATCTGTTTTTTGACCTGTGCCTGTTTTTTGACTGCCTGCTGGTTTTGGTCACGCTGAGGGAACATCGGGTCAAGATAAACCACATCAACAATCTGCTGCTGCTCGGCCTGCTGTTTTAAATAATCGGCTGAATCTGAAAATACCAAATGAATCCGGGATACGACCTGACTCAGGAACGCATCCGACTGGGCACGTGTATGGCTATCTTCCAGCAAGGTGAATAAAATCGGATGCCGTTCAACCAGGGTGACTTTCGCGCCTAAATGTGCCATCAACAGACTGTCATGTCCCAAACCTGCAGTAGCATCAATCAGGCTCGGCTTCTCAGCTAAATTACAAGCGCGTGCAATCATTTCCGATTTTAAAGAAGCCCGTTTTAACCGTCCGGTTTCCGCTCGCCAGTCTGGTTGCATTTTCATACCATTGGCACATAACCAGAGTCCGTCAGCATCAACACAAAGGGCCAGTTCAGGATTTAAGCGGAAAAAACGTGCATTGAGTTTTTCCACGTGTTCAATCTCGACCACTACCCCACGAGCAGAAAGCACAGCCTTGAAGTGCTGTGCTTTCTCTTGATAGTCAGATTCGGCATATAAGCGAATCGTGCTTACCATAATTTCCAACCTGTATAGGCAAATAATAAAATCAGCAGACCTGAAACAATACGGTACCAGGCAAAGATCATAAAGTCGCGCTTGGCCACATATGCTACCAGCGCACGGATGAGTAACAATGCCGAAACGAAAGAAACCAGAAGCCCGACCGCAATTACGGTCCAGTCTTCAGTGGTATTTAGAACATCATAGCTTTGATAAAGATCGAGCAGGCCAGCACCAATAATCACCGGAATACCCAGAAAAAATGAGAATTCAGTTGCGGCCTTGCGTGATACGCCCAGGAACATCGCACCGATAATGGTCGCACCAGAACGAGACGTCCCCGGTATCAAGGACAAGACCTGAATCAGACCAATCCAGCACGCATCTTTAATGCTGAGCTCTTCAACTTCATGGACACGCACTTGAGGTGGATTCTTTTCAATCCAGATAATAATCAGACCACCAATAATCAGTCCCATGGCGATGGCAATATCATTGAACAGAAACTGCTTGACCGTTTGGCCAAAAGTCAGACCAATCAATACAATCGGGATAGATGCCAGAATCAGACCTATACCTAGACGGCGACCTTGTGGCTCACCACTGACAATCCCGGTCGCTGCTCCCCAAAGACGTGCCCAGTATTCATAAATAACTGCAGCAATTGCCCCCATCTGGATTGCGATGACAAATACATCACTCTTTTCCTTGGTCCAGAAATTCATTAATTCTGATGCCAAAATCAAATGGCCGGTACTGGAAATAGGCAAAAACTCGGTAATGCCTTCGACAACACCCATGAGAGCCGCTTTGAGTAGCAGTAAAAGATCCATGCTTTATCCTAGTTAATTATGCTTTACCTTGTTCTGGAATTTTTTTCCATGCGTTATCACGTAAATATACCGGTAATGCCAATTCTGCACTGACCCAGTTTTCGGTTTGTGCTGCTACACGTGCGATGCTGGCAATATCCTGTGCGGTCGCGTGCACATTTTTATAAATTGACGTTTCACTTTGTACCAGTTCAGCTCCTGAACCGACCGGAGTATACTTTACTGCCTGACGACCCTCAGCATAATTTAACAGTTGCTCATCATCGACCGGCTGCATAATTCCTTGGGTATCCAGTTGATAGCTCGCGATATAGACTTCGCTCATTCGGGCATCCAATACGGCAGACACTTCAGTCAACCCGTGTAAGCGGTAGGCGGCTTGAGCCAAAGCCTGCAAAGTCGACACCGGAATCACTGGCAAATCATTGGACCAGGCCAGAGCCTGAGTTACAGCAGCATTAATCCGCACACCACTAAATGAACCCGGACCACGACTAAAGGCAATCGCGGTCAAGTCAGCAATGTCCAGTCCAAGATCTCGCAGACCTTGTTCAATCATCGGAAGAATTGTTTGCGTTTGTGCCCTGGCGCGCGCATCAAGCTGAAAAAATAATTCTTGTGTATCATCGATTACAGAAACGGAACACTGCTCATTGGCAGTCTCCAATGCCAGCACTTTCATGCACAACCTTAATTCAGAGAATATAAAAACGCGGATATGATACTCCACTCATATCCGCTGCGCGAGATTTTCCCGAAACAGATACAAAAATGCCTAGAAAATCTAGGCTTATAATTCAGACTATAGAATAAAGAAAAGTACCCTAAAGTTGCACTTCTTCCAAGTCCTGAAAGTTTTGAAAATGCTCGGCATAATGCATGGCACTCATTTTCAGTTTTTGAATACTGTCATCATCCAGCGTTTTTACCACTTTACCGGGTGAGCCCATCACCACAGAATTGTCTGGAATCACCTTACCTTCAGGAATCAGAGCATTGGCACCAATAATACAATTCTTGCCAATCACGGCATGGTTCAGAATAACTGCCTGAATTCCGATCAGGCTATTATCGCCAATGGTACAGCCATGCAGCATGGCCTGATGGCCGATTGTCACATAATCACCAATGTGCATCTCAATGCCTGCATCCGTATGCAACACTGCATTTTCCTGCACATTGCTAAAGTCACCCAATTTAATTTTACTGTTATCTGCACGTACTACAGCCCCAAACCAGACACTGACTTGGCGCCCCAGTTCAACTTGTCCAATCACGGTTGCCGTTGGTGCCACCCAGCCATCCCAAGGCTGATGTGTAGCATTAGGGGTATAGTCCTTAAATTTATACAACATTGATAAAATCCTGTTCAATGGTTAAAAAAGTTTGGAGATTTAAAGGCCGGCGAATTCAGCAAAAATGGCCAGTCTTTCTTATAATCCAGTCCATACTGGAACAGAGAAATCAGCATACGTGCGGTCAATCCCCAGACCACTTCATTTTCTACCCGCATACTCGGAAAATATAAAGATTGCTGGGCAAAACGGACTTCATAGGGCGTGGGCGTCACTTCAAGCAAATGCTGCAATGAAGCAAAGAAAATCCGGTCAATTTCTGTTGGCTGTGGAATCAGTTGCACTTGCGGAGGAATCAACCCCACAATCGGCTTGACCAGCATACCATTTCGGGCTTTTTGCATGGGCAAATCACCCATTAAATGCACATCAAAGGGGTTCAATGCCGTTTCTTCATAGGCCTCTCTTAAAGCCACTACAATATTACTGGTATCTTGCGGATCACGCTTCCCCCCGGGAAATGAGACTTCTCCAGCATGATTATTCAAATAGGCTGAACGGCGTGTCAGCAATACTTTGGGGTCAGCTTCATCTGTAATTGCAATCAACACGGCAGCATGCGCAGATCGGATACGCCTGGAAAAACGTAATCTCTGCCGCAACCTTTGTGTCAATTCACATCCATCCATTCTTTCAGCCCTAGCAATGATCATAATTTCATCATAGCTGATTTTTGTCAGGACGGGAGAGAAATGATGCCAAATTTAGGTTTTTCAGTTATCCTGAGCTTACTTTTATCATTGATGATGAATATGAACTTCTGTGTGAATTGTGGACATAAAACCACAGCTAAAATTCCTTTGGGCGATCAGCAGATTCGCAGCGTGTGTGATTCATGCGGCTCTATTCATTATATTAATCCGAAAGTCATTTGTGGTGCTTTGGTCCTGTTCGAAAACAAGGTGCTGCTGTGCCGTCGTGCCATTGAACCACGTTACGGCTTATGGACGTTACCTGCCGGCTATATGGAACTGTTTGAAACCATGGAGCAAGGCGCGGCACGGGAAACCCGTGAAGAAGCTGAAGCTGAAGTAGACATTGAACAGCTGTACTGCATGTATAACATTCCGCGTATTGGTCAGATTTATGTACTGTTTAAAGCCAA
The DNA here is from genome assembly GCF_048147925.1 of Acinetobacter sp. 226. Taxonomy (NCBI): domain Bacteria; kingdom Pseudomonadati; phylum Pseudomonadota; class Gammaproteobacteria; order Moraxellales; family Moraxellaceae; genus Acinetobacter; species Acinetobacter sp. 226. The sequence continues at coordinate 69,079 of NZ_JAYWYX010000016.1, forward strand.
TCTGATTGATGGAAAATTTGGTGCGGGTGAAGAAACCATCGAAAGCCGTCTGTTCGATGAAGCTGATATTCCCTGGACTGAACTTGCCTTCCCGAGTGTAGAACATACCCTCAGACATTATTTTGAAGACCGGAAAAATAATACTTTCCCAATGCATCTGGAAACCTTAGGCACACGTCTAGACCATACCGGCTAAATTCAGCATACATAAAAAATCCCACACTAAGATGGGATTTTTTATTTTTAAAAATATTATTTGGCTTTGACTTGATAACAATCTGCCAGCTTAAACTCAACAGACCCACCATTTAGTTTAGCCAGTTGAGTATCTGCAGGCGTTAAATCCTTATTATTGTTATTATAAACTTTCTGAAAACTGGCATAGGTATTGGCCCACTGCACCTCTTCACCTACCGAATTCAGGAAAGTGACACGTCCAGTCTGGCCAACATTGCTATTCAATACATTAGACAAATTAAGCAATGCGCCACCGATCACAATCGAATCCTTTGGATCCGTTGAGGACTGGATACGCGAGTCAAGCCCAACCAATGCACCATTTAAGTTGCCAAACTTTTCATTGGCCAGAATCAGGCGCATTGATACCGCTTTATCGGCAACAAATGCACGACCTAAAGTGCCAAGTCGGTATTGCTGTACACCGTTGATTAACAGGTTACTGCCTAATACATCTCCCTGGCAACCTGCTACCGGGTCAGTTGCCAAATTGCTGGCAGATTGCATATTGGTACGTACATCCCCATTACTGTCAATCACAATTCCCAAGGTAATTGGATTCACTGTGCTCTCGGTAAATTTAAACTCCAGATTGGCGTACATTGGGAAAATATAACTCTGCCCAGGTTCTACGTTCTCCGCTGTTCTAAAGATCTGACGATCCAGATAACTAATCGGGAAAATCTTGTAGAGGTCAAAGCTTCCAGCATAATTCTCATTATCAGCCGCTAAGCGCCATAAACCCAAGTTGGCTTGATCAGAGGCATCTAGTACCGTTTTGTCAGTTACTTTTTTATAAAAAGCTTCCTTACCTGCGATCACATAATCATTCAATAATTTGCCTTGGTACAGTTCAAGCGGATTACTAGAATTCGCCACATTCAGGCGATAAGGCGTAGTGATGGTTTTTCTGGTTGGGTGAATCCAGGAACTTTGTGGATCTGCAGTCATCTGTACCGGCTTCACCTTACGGATAAGCTGAGCATTAATGCCCCCCAAGGAAGATAAATTTTCTGTCGCCATTTTTAACTGTGTATCACGCCATTGCAGGCCACTACCAAAGGTATAGCCTTGGCGATCGGTAATCAGCATAAAATGGCCAAATAAATATTTGGTATTTTTATTTTTAATATCACATGGACTTAGGTTACAACCTACCAGTCCATCTGAACCCGACAGATTAGTACCAATTACACCTGAAGTTGAGAACAATGAAAACTCTGGCTGATACACGGCTGCATTGGCAATCGTTACCAGTTTTTTAACTGTGGCAAAAGCCACCTCATCAGTAATCTGGCTGACATCCACAAAATCTTTAATTTTCTTTTCAAAATCAGTATCAGTCAGGCTGATATTTCCGCTGGTTTTTGCCAGGTCTTTGCGCATCTCTTCGGTAATATATAAAGGCTGTACATCCGATGGATTTACAATACGCCCTTCTTGTAGCGCCAAAGCTTGTAAAATTTTAACCAGACGCATAGCCACCTGAACGGTAGGGTCTGTAGTGACCAAATCACCTACTCGGCGTCCGGTAATCCCACTTGCAATATCAATTACACTTAAACGCGGCAACTGGGTCTGGGCATTAAAAATGGCATAGTCGCTCAGTTTAATTTGCCCTAAATTGATCTTGTTTGAAGCAAAACTTTGAATATAAAATTCAATATTATCTGTCTTTGTACAGGTTCCGGAAGCTACACCATTTTTACTATCAAATAATGTAATAAATGTATTTTCTGTATCACTACTACAGTTAAAGTTCAGACCATCGAGTGGATATTCCAGTCCCCATTCCACACAGTTGGTGGTACCGGGAGTACACGTACCATTGGTCGTGGCTTCATCATTTTTTTCTGGAATAACGTTGGCACTTTCCCCACCGCAACCACTGAGTGTGGCCAAAAGTGCAGTTACAGCAAATGGGTATAATAATTTATTTTTCATTTTTCTATACTCGAATAGTCCTTATCGAATAGCGACTAATTTTAGTTGTCCATGATTTGTCAGCATCTTGTCTTCGACATCTATAGCTGATGCTAAAGGTGTCAATAATACGTATTCAGTTTTTGCAGGTATCTGCAGGATCCCTTCAATATGTTCATGTTGAATAATATTCGCCGGCCCTTCCTGATTTTTAAAACCGCCAGCGCCTTCCAGCACACAGCCACGATTGTCTAAAAATACAACAAAAGGCCAATAATAAGTTGGATTTTTTTGGCTAGAAGCATAAGAGTTAATCTGAATATTTTTAATATCAGATTGAAGTTTCACCACTTCAAAATCAAATTCGTCTGCTTTAAGAGGCACACGAGGCCACAGATTGATCGCTTTTTTAAGGCTGATTTCTTTAGCATTTTTAATTTTTTTATCGTTAAAACACTGTTTCCCTAAGCTATCGATGGTTTCAGGCTGTGATATACGATAATAACTTTGTGCCAGTACCACAGGACCAAAATCTAGCTCTGGCGTTTGAAACAGGGCTTTTAACAGGGATTGCCCGACCCCTTTTTCACGCTCAATCGTCTGGATCCGCGTAGTTCCCATATTTTTGTCTACCACACCTTCAGGCATGCTATAGAAACGTTTTTTACCGTCTACATTGAATTCTTTATTTTCCAGATATTCACTATCCACATATTCAATGCCTTCTATCTGGCTAAATCCGGGTTTTTGCACAGTTGCTGCAGAAGATTTAAGGCCAGTATTAGCAATTTGAGGAACTTGAGCTTGTGATTCAGACTTCAATCGCGTTTTAGACTGCGTCCGTTCTGGGGCAATAACTGGTTGTACTGGTTGTACTGGTTGTACTGGTTGTACTGGTTGTACTGGTTGTACTGGTTGTACTGGTTGTACTGGTTGTACAACCATATTATGGTCCTGCCTAGACTTCACTTGTCTATTTTCAGTGACTGGTATTTTTTCCAAATTTTGCTGTACCGAGGAGGATTGGACTGCTACCACAGTTCCTGTTTTTTTAGAAGATGGATATTTTTCTTCAGTTTTTTTCTCTGCAGGGTTACCGGGTACAACTAATGGTCGCCCATCCGGACCAATAATCGTAATAAATTCTTTAGCACTTGTAGTGAAAGATAAGGGTACCAGATTTAATACCAGCACCGCTGCCCATCCAACTTTCCCTGTCTTGATCATGTCTTTGTTACCAACGCGTGCGATAGTTCAAACCTAAAATGGTAATTTTGGTATCTGTTTTGATGTTTAAACCTGCATATGGGTTTAATAGCAAATTATTTACCCCAGTCTGGTTAGCTAAACTACTGGTATTTGCTGGAATCTGATCCTTACCGCGTAAGAAACCAATCGATAGATCCAGATCAGTGTCTGCATCAAAACGATAACCTACCCCCAGGCCAAACAACTGTGCACCATTAATAGGTACCATAGTATTGCGCTTATCCTTTGGAATGGCACTGGTTCGTGGCTCATAACCTGCGCGAAGCTTTAGACGGTCGGTTGCCGAATACTCCATCCCTATACCGAAGTTCCATGGTGACTTAAATCCCATAGGTAAAGCCAGACTAGAATCGGTCACATTTCCAGACAAGATTTTGGCGATCTTTAAAGCGGAAAGCGTACGATCAAACTCGAATTTAAACTTATCCCAAACCTTATAATCCGTCCAGCCGACATCAAAATTCACCTGTAAATCAGGCATTACCTTATAGGTGATCCCTGCCTGGAAATGGGCTGGATATTCGAAATCCATCGACACCAAACCAGACTCACTGGAAGGAATATAATTTGGAAATCCCAGAATTGCAGCCAGAATCTGTCCGGTAGGCGAGGTCATTAAACCTTTAATCATCTCTTGCGGTGCTTTGGCATTATCAATATGGAATTTACCTTTTAGACGCATTTTTGCAGCGCTTTGATAAACCATACCAAAACTAAAGTCTTCGCGCGGTTCCCATAATATACCCAAGTTATAGCTGGGGCTTAAATTTTGCTCGAGCGACAACTGCATTTGGCCAAATTTGCCAAATGGATTCATGCCTTCGTCAGCATTACAAATTCCGAGTAAAAGAATGTCAGTAATGATGTCGGAATTTTCTTTAAACGGCGTACAGACAACCTCATCGATCATTCTTAGCATGCCGATCAGTTCATTTGGAAAACGCAAGTCTGTTTTCATCGCAATAGCCTGATACGACATCCCGACAGATGCACCAATCGACAGCTGGTCGTTAACCTCATAACCGACAGATGGAGACAGATAAGTAATCCGCTCCAAGGCAACCTGCTGACCCATGAAGTTTGCAGGACTTCCATCTTCCTGACCAAACCCGGCCATTAACGGTGCATAAATTGCGGTCGCATAGGTTGCTTTAGAACCAGGTGGATTGTAGGCAGCCCCCATGGTCGGCGCAACCAAAGGAAGGCCTTCGCCCAAATCGACCATTTTTTTAAGATAAGGCACAAAAAGACTGACGTATTCTACATCACCACTGACCTTGCCTTTAAAATCAGTACATATATCAGATGAAACTTCCGGTCCATCATGACAAACCATGGGGTCATCAGAATAGCCAAATACGTTATATCCAGCCGGCACTGAAAACTCACGCTGGATATCAAAATTAGCGACAATAATCTGCTGTTCTGTTTGCAGGCCCTGAATCTTAGTCAGGCCTGCCGGGTTAAAGTGAATGGCATTAACCCCTGGAGGATCTGCAGTTACAGCATTTCCCATAGATAATGCGCGCAGATCCACCGAAAGGTTGGCCCCTAGTTGCGCAAAAGTATAACTTGAACAGCCCGCAAGAATGATTCCTGTTAATAACGGGCTAAGTCGAATGGTTTTCATACGACACCCCTATTAACTGATTTTTTTACCAAAACCTAAAATATCAAGCGGGAATGACAATCCCAACGAAACATCCGGTGCATCTTCAGTCAGCCCCAGGCCGACAGTACCATTTACAATTGTTTCTGGAGAAACCCTGACCCCTAATGAAATCGCAAAAGTAGCACTGGTCTGATCCGCAGCAGAATAACTTTCACCCGTGTTATAGCTAAACTCAGCTCCCGTATTGAAGCTTTGCTGATAGGACATGGTCATTGAAACATCATAGTTAAATGAGTAGGCGAAACCGAATGCAAAACCCCCACTAATTCCGGGATCAAATTCTTCAATAATACGATAACCACGACGTTGGTTCAGACCGGATTCTTTAAAACCATAGTTCGCAGAAACCGATGCAAACAGTACGACCGGATCAATGTATTTACGCGTACTGGCCCCTAGCCCCGCAGAATAATATCCTTTACCGATACCGAGATCCGTGGCTGCATTAATTTCGTAGGGGCTTTCACCCGTTTTGGTAGATAAATTTGCAAATAAAATCAGAGGAAGACGGCCTGCTTTTAACGGAAAAGGCTCCCAACGCGCGCCCATGCTAATATCACCCAACCCGGCAGTAGAGGTATCTTTTAAGAGGTCGGTCTTGGCCACCAAAGGTAGGGATGCAGTTAATGTCAGATTATCTTTCACCCCATATTGGAAAGTGAAAGTATTGGTCAGAGTATGTGTTGCATTTTCTTGCACCCGCAGTTGATATAATTGTCCCTGAGCCATTTCTAGGTCAAGTTGGGTATCTCGATAGTAGGTATAATCAATATCGTAATAAGATGAAATATCACCTTTTTTAATCAGTGAATATTGACGTTCATTTGACGTAAATACTTCTTCGAGATTAGTTGCCTGAGTTGCATCGCCTTCTTGTTGCTGTAAAGCCTGAGATGCATCTGTGACCTGTTTAGGTTGAGCTTCTACAGGTACTGTAGTTTTAACAGTAGTATCTTCAACTACTTCATATCCCCCTAATTCTACATCTTCTGCAACCTGTGTTTCGACTTGCTCAGTTTGAGGCTGTACTGCTGTAGTTTCAACTACAACTTCCTCATCAACCGTTTCGTATTCACCTAGTGCTGGTTCTTCTGCAGCAAATGCAACGCCCATTACCATTTGAATGCTCAGTGCCAAGAACGTCTTGTTCATCCATTTACTGTTCATATCCATTTCACCATTTTAATTTTTATTACTGTTTTTCTTTACTTTATTTATTCTTATAATACAGTCTCAGGAAATTATATTGATACTCCCCAAACTTTTCTGATTCTGTATTACGATTACGGTCCATACGGATTGTAGAAGCTTTATCAGCAATTTTATCCATATAAAACTGTGGATATTGCATGTCGACCAAGGCATAGCGGTTAATTGTCGCATCCTCTACATGGCGCATATCTGATTCTTTTAATGCCAGAAAATTTTTGCGATATTGCTCAGGGACATTGATCAGGAACAAGGTGTTATTTTCCCAAATATCCTGAAAACGCCGCTCATCAAAACTGATATTGCCAAGTGCTGGATCTGCAACATAAACCCGGCCATTTTTATAGCCCTTATACACCACAAAATGCTTAAATCCCGCATAGGAAATCGGAACAATGGCCGGCTGATCTTGATTGACTAAATCCTTGAATTCTCCTCGATAGCCTCCGCTTTCCAATCCTAAGGCTGAAACAAAGCGCTTCATATCAAGTAGAGAAAAACTACGGCGTTCAACAATTTTATCCGTTTCACCAAATTTCATCAGCCCACTCATGACTTGCTGCTCATCCAGCTGCGTACCGACATAACCGTTGAGTAAGGTAGTAAGTGCTGCTGAACCACAACTATAGTCATAAGCCTGACGTACAATACCTTGGAATTGATCCAGCAGTGCCGGCTTTATTTCTACTGTTTCGCGGTGCATGCGCTTAAAAGAATCATTTCTTGAATCAAGGACTTCAGTATAGTGAACAGCGCCCGGTGGCTGTTTTTTGATATCTAGAGCTTCTTTGGCAGCGTAATACATCAATGCCGAGCCCAACGCGATCTCTAACATAATTATTAACTTTTCTTATGATTGGCATAATATGCCTATTTTTCTTTTTATAGAGTATTAACTCTACTTCCCTGTAACTAGAAAGATACCTTCTTTTTCAAAAAAATACAGCATTTTTTTTATTTTTTGGATAAATGATTCAGTCATAAAAAAAGCGCGTGTAAACACGCGCTTTTTTTAAATGAAGATTAGTGACCAGCAATAGTAATAATCGCACCTGGGGCGTATTGACCTAGCGCAGGGCTGAAATAAGTTTGTAAACCTTGGATTTCCATATCGCCGATTGATGCAGCAGTACGGCTACCTAAATGAATACCTTTCACATAATTATCATGTGCACCGCTCGTGCTAACAATACGGATATAGCCTTTAGATGCCGCTTCCTCACCAAATACGCTAATAGACTGATTTAACGCAAGATCTCTAGAGTTTGCATCTGTTAGTTTGATACTTTCAATGAAGATTTCACCTGCAGCACGAGTATCAGTTTTCGTTGAATTATCCAAGATGCCTAGGTCTTTAATTTCCAGACCACCGATCATATTTGCATTTAATTTAATCATTGCGCCTTGAGGTGCTGCACCCAATTGAATGTTTGCAGACATTGGACCTGTTTTAATTGACAAACCAGATAAAATTGCATTTGTCGTACCTTGACCACCACGACGAATAGACGTTGCATCTGCAGCTGGTTCATCACCAGATGCCACAACACCAATTTGACCAATATGAATATCTAAACCAGATACTGCTGCTGCAATATTAATGAATGGATTCCCACCACCAGCATCAGAGTCAATTTTCAAGTCAGCGAGGTTACGTGTAGGCAATAAATATGCACCATTATTGTCATAGTTAGCACCAACTACTACACCGTGAGCAGCTGTTGCACCTTTACCATTTGCTTCAATAACAATCGCACCTGCTGCACCTGTACCACCAGCTCCAGAATAACCATCATTATCATGAATATAGAGTTTTTCAATTTCAATTTTTGAAATACCGATACCAATCGAGATACCTTCCTGACCCGTTGTTTCGCTTAGAGATGCCTCATCCATTGCCTGCATCGCCATCGCATTGGCACTAAATGCAACTGAAGTCGCTAGAACTAATTTTGTGAATTTCTTCATTGTTTACTCTCCCAAGAGTACTATTTTTTTGATTGTGAATTACTCAGTGTTGAGGCTGTATTTTTTATTTTCTGACAGCTTAAACATCTTTCCTTGAGTAATTTGCTAGCCCACTTAAATTAACGTCGAGTCAGTTTTTGATCAACTGTCGTTGGTCGCAATCTGTCGCTTACCGATAAACGGTATTTCATGATTTAAAAATATTTTCCGTCTTCTTGATATAAAATAGTAAGTCATCCCGAACTCCCCATAACTGAATGACCGAAGCTCTCTATCATCGTCCCTTAAACTTTGAATCGCTGCTAGTTGCAGATCTATTATCTGCATTGAAGACATTGGATCATCTGGCGTATTTAAATAATAATGGTCAGCCTTTCATTGCCTGCTGTGCTCAGGAATATTTTATTGCCCAGACCTCAGAAACCCAGTGTTTTAAAAGAACAGAGATTGAACAATATCAAGCTGTTCCATCCGAATTCAATCTAGAAATTGATGGACCAAAAACGCCTCAAAAGCATGGATTTTCTGGAGGTTATATCGGCTTTATTGGCTATGATTATGCAGCTCAGCAATATATCCATTATCCAGACCGTCCCCAACCCGGTTTATTCATTGGTCAGTTCTCGTCCTACATTAAGCCAAGTTCTGAAGGCTGGATGTTCTATAGTCACGACTCGCAGGCCGAGCAAATTTTCAATCATATCCAAGGCTTGCTTGAACGAGATTTAAATTATCCAACATTTCAGTTAAAAAGCCCTTGTACTGCACGCTGGACAAAATCTGTTTACACTCAGGCTTTTCAGGAGATTCAGGATTATATTGTTGCAGGTGACTGTTATCAGATTAACTTGACTCAAGAATTTTCAGGTCGTGCCCAAGGCTCCCTCTTAGCGACTGCCCAAGCCTTCTGGTCACTTACCGAAGCACCCTATGCGGGTTATTTGCGCATTGGTGATTTTGAATTACTCAGCTGCTCACCCGAGTTATTTATTGATTTTGAAGCAGATCGAAAAATCATTACCAAGCCGATTAAAGGCACCATGCCACGCTATAGCGACCCTGTGCTAGACGAGCAATCTAGACAAACCTTAAAAGCATCGGAAAAAGATCAGGCAGAAAATGTCATGATTGTGGATTTATTACGTAATGATTTAAGTGTTTATGCGAAAACAGGTACTGTCAAAACACCCAAGCTGTTTAACATTGAAAGCTTCAATCAAGTGCATCATATGGTGAGTGAAGTTGAGGCAACTCTAAAGGAAAATGTGAATCCTTTTGAGGTTTTAATGTCTGCACTGCCAGGCGGTTCAATTACGGGTGCACCTAAAATTCGTGCCATGCAAATTATTGAAGAACTCGAAGGTGCACCGCGTGGGGCTTATTGTGGCTCAATGGGGTATTTTAATTTTGATGGTACAGGCTCCTGGAATATTCTGATTCGCTCTATTCAGAAGTATCAGGAGGAAGTGTCTTTATGGGCTGGTGGTGGCATTACCATTGCATCTGACAGTGATGCAGAATATCAGGAATGTTTTGATAAAGTTGAAGCCATGCTGAATTTACTCAATACCTGGTATGAGCCTGAATAAATGAAAAAAGCGATTCAATTGAATCGCTTTTTTATTTTGAATCCACCCTAACCCTTCTTCACCAAAGGAGGGAATCCTCTAATTCAGTAAAATCAGGAAAGTCCTTCTTTTCTAAAGATGAGAAGCACCGCTTCGCAAGGGAGAGATTAAACTAAAATCTCGTTTTTCAAGGTATCTACCAAACGCTGATTCTGTTCATCCGTACCAATGGTGATACGCAGGAACTGATTTATCCGTGGTTTATTAAAATAACGCACGATGATGCCATGTTCACGTAATTCAGTTGCAAGTTCGCCTGCCTCCTTAGATGGCAATGAGGCAAAAATAAAGTTGGCACTCGATGGTAAGACTTTAAAACCAAGTTCACTCAGTTGAGCAACTAGCATTTCGCGACTCGCAATTACTTTAGCATTTTGCGTTTCAAAGTATGCTTGATCCTCAAAAGAAGCCACCGCAGCAGCAATTGCAAAACGATCCATTGGATAGGAGTTGAAGCTGTTTTTTACCGCTTCAAGTGCAGCAATTAAATGTGGTTGCGCGATTGCAAAACCAACACGCAAACCTGCCAATGAACGTGATTTAGACGTAGTTTGGCAAACTACAAGGTTGTCATACTTTTTAACCAAACTTACTGCTGATTCGGCACCAAAGTCCACATAGGCTTCATCAATGACCACCACCGAGTTGGGATTGGCTTGAAGAATTTCTTCAATTGCAGACAAGCCCAATGCAATACTGGTTGGCGCATTTGGATTGGTAATGATAATTCCGCCATTTGGCTGCTTATAGTCATCCACTACAATTTCAAAATCATCATTGAGTGGCAAGACTTTGGTTTTGACACCAAAGAACTGACTATAAACTGGATAGAAACTGTAGGTAATATCTGGATATAAAAGCGGTAATTCTTGAATGAAAAAGGCTTTAAAAATATGCGCTAAAACTTCGTCCGAGCCATTTCCAACAAAGACATTTTCAACAGCAACTTTTTGCTGTTTAGCGATCGCCTGTTTTAGTTCAGATGCATCAGGATCAGGATATAAACGCAATACATCTGCACCATTCGCCAAAACCTTTTGTACCGCTTCTACCACTTTGGGTGACGGCGGATATGGGTTTTCGTTGGTATTGAGTTTCAGTAAATTTTGGATTTTTGGCTGTTCCCCTGGGGTATACGGTTCTAACTCACGTACATCAGGACTCCAAAAACGCATTTGTTCTGCTGTGATCTTCATTTTTAAATTCTCTAAACTTCCTCTCTTTCCAGGAGAGGGTTAGGGAGAGGTCTCTTGATCACCCTTCTCCTAACTTCTCCCTGAGCCATATATGACGCAAAAGAGGAAATATTCATTTCTTTATTGATTTCTGCGGAATGACTTACTGATAACGATAACGTGCAGAACGTGCATGGGCATCCAGATTCTCTTGTTGCGCCAAAATATCTGCTGTTTTTGCTAAGGTTTTCACACCGTCTTGCGAGCACATGATCAAGCTCGAGCGTTTTTGGAAATCATACACGCCAAGTGGTGATGAGAAACGTGCAGTGCCCGAGGTTGGTAATACGTGGTTTGGACCGGCACAGTAGTCACCAATCGCTTCAGGTGTATAGCGACCCATGAAGATTGCACCAGCATGGCGAATATCTTCAGCCATTTCTTGCGCTTCATCTAAACAGAGCATGAGGTGTTCAGGAGCCACTTGGTTAATGAGTTCTACACCTTCTGCACGGTCTTTAACTAACACCAATGCACCGCGGTTCTCAATGGATGTACGTGCGATCTCAGCTTTTGGTAATGCTTCTAAATGCTTTTCGATCCATTCACCTACAGCATTTAAAAGTTCCTCATCAGGTGTAATGAATACCGCCTGTGCAACCGTGTCATGCTCAGCTTGTGACAGTAAATCCATCGCCAGCCATTCAGCATTATTTTCGCCTTCTGCATAGACTAAAATTTCAGAAGGACCAGCGATCATATCAATCCCGACTTGACCGAACACGGCTCGCTTCGCAGCAGCCACGAAACGGTTACCCGGACCTGTGATTTTATCGACTGATGGAATGGTTTCTGTACCATAAGCCAAGGCGGCCACGGCTTGTGCACCACCAATCGTAAATACGCGTGTCACACCGGCTAAATAGGCAGCGGCCAATACCAATGGATTGAGTTCACCATTGGGTGCAGGCACCACCATGATAATTTCAGGCACCCCCGCCACATGTGCTGGCACGGCATTCATTAACACAGAAGATGGATAAGACGCCAAACCACCGGGTACATAGATCCCCACACGATCCAGTGGGGTCACTTTTTGACCTAGTGTATTGCCTAAGGCATCCACATAAGTCCAGCCATCTTGCTTTTGTGCTTGGTGGAATTCCCGAATACGATTCGCTGCAAGTTCAAGCGCTTCCCGGACTTCCGTGCTTAGACCATCAAATGCTGCTTTCAATTGTTCCTGGGTCAGCTCAAGCTCTGAGAATTGATGCGCTGGATGTCGATCGAACTGTTGAGTGAGTTTAAGAACATGAGCATCACCATGCTGACGAACATCAGCGATGATTTGATCTACGGTTTTTAAAAGTTCGGGGTCACTCACAGTTTCAAAAGCCAACAAATCAGCAAAGACTTGTTTAAAGTTCTGATCTTGAGTCGATAAACGTCGCATCAATTTATCCACAATGAAAATAATGGGAGGCTTTAGTTTACCTTGTTTCCTGATTATTGTGGACAAGATTCAACTTGGAATGAAACAACTTTCATGAATAATTACTTTTGATTTTATTGCTAAACTCGTTCAATCTAGGCTCAAGATCAAAACATCATCCAAAAAAATAAGAGTATAAATATGGATGCTATACAGATTGCCCAGCAGTTTTCTCTCGGACACTTTAATCAACTGCATCCGTATATTTCGGATGACATTGTTTGGGAGATCATCGGTGAACGTGACTTAATAGGAAAAGAAACTGTACTCAATCACATCACTACAATTGAGAGATTTTTTCGAAACGCACCTCATCTATTTACGTTAAAAAACACCCATATTTGTCAAAATTTTATTATCATTCAAGGTCATGCAACTTTCCATTTACATGGTCTTGATCATATTATTGCTGCTTGTGATATTTATGAATTTAATCTCGACTCACAGATTATTAAAATTCAATCTTATTGTATTCCTATAAATCAGTTATAAAAAAAACCGCCCTATTAAGGACGGTTTTTGTGTTCAGCATAAATTATACTTTTTTCGCTTGCTCACGTGCTTCAACCGCTTGTTCCAGTTGAGCCAAAATCGGATTTAATAATGCCTGCTTACGCTTAAAGCTGGCTTTATTAACGATCAAACGTGAAGATACTTTACAAATTTCTTCAAGTGGCTCCAGACCATTGGCACGCAAGGTGTTACCGGTATCGACTACATCGACGATGTAATCACCCAGACCAACCAGTGGTGCAAGTTCCATTGAACCATACAGCTTGATCACATCCACTTGCTCGCCCAGGCTGGCATAGTATTGACGGGTTAAGTTGACGTATTTGGTAGCAATTTTCAGACGGCCTTTCGGACGCTCCATGCCCACTTTCCCTGCCGTCATCAGTTTACAGACAGCAATTTTTAAGTCGAGTGGTTCATAGACATTTTGCGCGCCATGTTCCATGAGTACATCTTTACCCGCAACACCAATATCTGCCGCACCATTTTCCACATAGGTCGGTACATCAGAGGCACGTAAAATTAAAATACGGACCTGTTTATGCGTGGTGGGGAAAATTAACTTGCGCGATTTATCTGGATCTTCTAAAAGATTAATACCAGCTGTTTCAAGTAAAGGTAACGTTTCTTTCAAGATACGTCCTTTACTCAATGCCAAAGTTAAACCATGATCAAAATTGCCCATTACGTCAAAGTTTGGATCATCGTTTCTCATATCGCTCATTAACTTACTCGCTTAATTTGGGCACCTAAACCTTGTAACTTCGCTTCAATATTTTCATAACCGCGGTCAATATGATAAATACGGTCAATCAATGTTTCACCTTCAGCGGCAAGTGCTGCCAATACCAAAGAGAATGAAGCACGTAAATCTGTCGCCATCACGGGTGCTGCAGAAAGTTTATCCACACCTGTTACGACTGCATCATTACCTTCCACCTGAATATTTGCGCCCATTCGTGCCAATTCAGGTACATGCATAAATCGATTTTCAAAAATGGTTTCTGAAATTGTCGCAAACCCATGGCCAATAGCATTCACCGCCATAATCTGAGCTTGCATATCTGTTGGGAAATCTGGATGTGGCAAGGTACGGAAGCTCACTGCTTTCGGACGTTTACCCATCATATCCAGTTCAATCCAGTCATCGCCACGGGTGACTTCTGCACCCATTTCTTCAAACTTTTCCAGCACAGCTTCCATCAGAGTTGGATCTGTATGTGTGGTTTTGATCTTACCACCCGTGATTGCAGCTGCAGCTAAATAGGAACCGGTTTCAATCCGGTCTGCAACCACTGAGTATTCACAGCCGTGTAAGCTCTCAACCCCAGTCACCACCAAGGTGTCAGTGTCTAGACCTTCAATCTTGGCACCCATTTTAATGAGCATTTGTGCAAGATCGGTGATTTCAGGTTCACGTGCAGCATTGCGAATTGTGGTGATGCCATCTGCTAACACTGCAGCCATCAGAATATTTTCAGTACCGCCGACAGTCACCATATCAAAGACCACTTCACCACCTTTCAGGCGACCATCGACTTTGGCATGTACATAACCGGCTTCCACTTCAATCTCGGCACCCAAAGCTTCCAAGGCTTTTAAATGCTGATCCACTGGACGGGAACCAATGGCACAACCACCTGGAAGTGACACTTTTGCACTACCATAGCGCGCTAGCAATGGACCGAGCACCAAAATCGAAGCACGCATGGTTTTTACGAGTTCATATGGTGCAAACTGGTTATCTAAAGTAGAGGTATCAGCAACAACTGTATCGCCTTCATAAGTCATGGTAATCCCAAGACCTGCAATGAGCTGCACCAGCGTATTGACATCTTTCAGATTAGGCACATTTCTAAGCTTAATAGGAGTGTCAGCCAGAATCATTGCCGCCAATAATGGAAGTGCTGCATTCTTTGCACCAGAAATACGCACTTCACCTTCGAGCTTAATACCGCCCTGAATTAAAAATTTATCCATTAAATGATTAAGCTCCAAATAAGCTTGCTTTGCGCCATTCTTCTTTTGTCATTGCTCGAATTGTCACTGCGTGAACTGCACCACTGGCAATATGGGCATTGAGAGGAGCATAAACAGCTTGTTGGCGTGCAACTGGACGCTTACCTTCAAATTGATCATCTACAATACGGAGATCAAATTTTCCGCCCTGACCACTCACAGCAACATCCGCCTCGGGAAAAGCGGCTTTTAAAATTTCAGTGAGCTGTTCATTATTCATCACAAGACCTCTAATAGGACTAAGGGTGTAAAACGAGCCATTTTACTATAAATAGCAAAAATAATTCACGAATCCCTACATTATATCTATAAAAAAAAGAGGCTTTTAAAACCTCTTTTTTATCATTTGTCCTTTATAGGACTAAAGCATGCTGCTGTAAATGTATTTCCCGGTATCGATCAATTTGCCGTTTAAGTTTTTCTGCTAATATTTTAATCGATGTATACATATCATCTGCGGTGGCGTGAGCAAAAAATTCAATGCCCGGTAATCGGATAATAGCCTCTGCGATATGATTACTACTGCCCTTTCTGGAGGGTTTATCGATTTGATGATCTTTGGAGAGTTTCACTTGCATACTATTCACCTGGTCCAGATGTTTCGTCATTTGTGAAAATTTGGTTTTTATACTTTCTTCAATTGCTGGCGTAATAGATAAATGATGTCCACGAATTGTTATTTGCATAGTTCTATCCCTCACCTTCGTTAGGATTAGAAGAGTCACAATATAAAACAACTTAAATACAGTAACTTATAAAATATATATTCCCATTTCAAGTCCTGAATAAAATCATTTTTACTGTCACTCAAAAGAAAGAAGATTCATTATGCTGTCATAATGAATCTCTAGAATAGCCAGATTTCAAATTTCAGATCAAGACTTTTCGCTCAGAAGATGAAGGAATATGTAACGATTCACGATATTTAGCTACCGTACGTCGTGCCACATCAATACCCTCATCTTTCAGAATGGTGGCGATCGCATTATCCGACAAAGGTTTGCGGGCATTTTCTTCAGAAACCAGTTTTTTGATTTTGGCACGAATGGCAGTAGAAGAGGCCTCCCCTCCTGAGGTGGTACCCACATGACTCGAGAAGAAATATTTCAGCTCAAATAAGCCTCGTGGGGTTAGCATATATTTATTAGTAGTCACTCGTGAAACTGTCGATTCATGCAATTCGACTTCTTCGGCAATATCTCTTAACACGAGAGGTTTCATGCCTTCCGCGCCGATCTCCAAGAACATTTTTTGATGTTCTACAATACAGGTTGCAACTTTCAATAAGGTTTTATGGCGTTCATCAATACTTTTAATAAAGTTTTTTGCTTCCAGCATTTGATTACGTAAATACTGATTATCATCACTTTGATCGGCACGACGAATCATCTTGGCATAGAACGAGTTGATACGTAACTTTGGCAGGATATCGGAGTTTAAATTGACCTGCCAACAGTTATCCTTTTTCATCACGACAACATCGGGTACCTGATAATCTGATTCCTTATTTTCAAATTCCAGTCCCGGGTGCGGTTTCAGAGTTTTTAGCAGATCCACTGCACAGCGCAACTGTTCTTGATTGAGTCCAGTTTGCTTTATCAGCTTAGGAAGTTCATTAGTAATCAATAATTCATAATGTTGCAGAAGTTTAATCGCATCATTTCGACAAGGCGTTGATGCGGGCAAATTATCAAGTTGAACCAGGAGACATTCTGCCAAGCTTCTAGAACCTACACCCACCGGATCTAAACGCTGGATATGTTTTAAAACGACTGCCACTTCATCATCTTCAATTTCTTCTTCAAAGTCCATAGAAGATAAAAGGTGTTGTACCGAAGCCGTAATTTCACTCAAATCTGCATCTAGAAAGCCTTTATCATCCAAGGAGTCAATAATGCAATAAGCAATCAATTTATCCACTTGGGAAAAATTCAATAGATTGATTTGCTCCAGCATATACTCCTGCAGAGTCTGATGTCCTTGACGATTATCTTCCCGCTCTTCGAATTCAGCCGCCCCGAGGCTCGTAGGCTGATGCGTATAAACATCATCCCAATCAGTATCTACAGGTAAGTCATCAGGCAGATGATTAGCATTAAGTTCATTGGTTAGATCATTATGTTCATTATCAGATTCAATAGTAGACAGGCTTTCAAGGGTAATTTGTTCTTCAACTTTTTCTAACAGAGGATTGCTATCAAGTTGCAACTGAACTTCCTGTTCTAGCTCCAGACTTGAAAGCTGCAATAACCGTATTGCTTGCTGTAATTGTGGAGTTAATGACAGCGAGTTCGCAATTTTTATGCCCACTGATAATCTCATTGTGACCCCCTTAATCAAAAATCTCGTTTTATAAGCAATTTTTATGCCGTTTTATTTTTTATAACATAGTTTTGTTTAAAAACATACAAAATGAATTCTTAATTTATAGTCTGTAGGGGTCAAATCACCTATCAGACGGTTCATTTTTAGAACATAAAAAAACACCCCCGGCCTTTAGACCTGGGGTGTTTTGAATAATGAGCTGGCGATGACTTACTCTCACATGGGTAATCCCACACTACCATCAGCGCTAAGAGGTTTCACTTCTG